>JAJYNF010000078.1 GCA_021786455.1 Acidobacteriota bacterium | reverse complement strand
GGAAGGGCGCGGGCCATCGTTCAGGAGGCCATAGGACTTGCCGTTCGCGGGGTTGATGATGAAGGCGTCGAATCGGCGTACCGCTTGCGCCACGCGGCGGCCGTGATGGACATGCTCGTAGTACCAGATGAGGTAATTGACAATTCCGGGGCTGCGCGTCCGATCCCAGCTATCTCGACCATGTTTTGACCAGGTGCCGTCCGGCAGTTGATGTCGCAGTAGGAACTTGACGTTCAGCGCGGCTTCCTTCCCAATCCAGGCGCGCCAGATCGGGTTGCCACAATGTAGGCTGAAAGACAAAATGCCTTCTCCGACGTAGGCCGCAGTCCCGTAAGTCTGCTTCCGCCAGAGATTGTAATCAACTTGTGGATTGCCGCGCTGGCTCCAGGCGGCGTTATCCATGGCCAAAATGTGCGGGATATTGCCGTCACTTCGCATCGCGCTGAAGATCCATTTCAATGCATGGTAAGCAACCTCACGATATCGATTCTGCTTCGTGATGTAGTACATCCAAGTGAAGACCTCGCCGCCAGTGAGCGCCGAGGACAGCGTGTATTGATCGCGAATCGGGTTCGTCATCACATCGTCTTTGACGTTCCGCCAGCCCGTGCCGAGCGCGCCATCCTTATGGATCATCCCATCTTTCTCGATGGAGTTCACGTAACGCTCGATGGCTTTGAAATACTCCTGCTGGCGCTGATGATCTACGTGAGGGTACAGCGCGATCAAAAGTCCCAGTGCGCTGCCGGTATCCGCCAAATAGACCGTGCCGTAACCCGAAGCCCAGAAGCCGTTCGGCATCTGCCTCTTCAACAGGTAGTCGCCGTAGGCGATTGCCGTGTTGAGATAGCGGCGGTCGCCGAAAATTTCGTACCCGTCCACCAGATCACGCATGTAGTATCCGCCAATATAGATCGTGGGGTAGGCGGCCTTATTCTTGACGATATAGTCGCAAAGATTCTTCAGCAGCTCGCGTGTCTGGACGCAGTCTTTGCCAGCGCAGAAAGGATTGCGCCGCTTTGCCGGCCCGGCAGATAGAATCGAGGAAGACAGTAGGACTAACGAGAAAGCCACGCTGAACCTCGCGGCGCAGTGCCTAAACATGGTGTATCTCCTTCAAAGCGAGCGCAATTTCATTAAGGACTGGGGGGCTCTACCAATGATTTCCGCGCGCTCGTGTCGTGCGTCCTAAATCGCTCTCCGGCGCAGGACGTGTGGCACGGCCATCTTGGCCGTGGTTTGACACGGGCGGGGCGCCCGTGCCACCACGCTCCATTGTAAAGGGGCGTTAGACGCACGACACTAGCCCAGCGTCGCCGACCAGCCTAACGTGCCAATGGCGGCTAACAGCACGGCCAAGCCCACGCCCATCCAAACTCTTTCTGCGCGGCCGGAGTTTTTCCATTCCCCGGCGATAATCCCGCAGGCGTTGGCGGTCAACAATCCCGTGACCAGGGTCAATGGCCAGCCGATCGCTGGCCCTAGCTTTCCAAGCCGGGGAGCCGCCGAACCGTAAACGAATGTGTTTCCGCCCCAAAGCAAGCCCATCAAAATTGTCAGGACGTAAAGGGATGCCGACTTCGGTTGCGCGTATTTTGCCCAACTCCGGTTCCGGGTGAAGAGGTATGAGCAGAAAACCAAGTTGGCGATGGCACCGCCGGTCAGCATGAGCAGCCAGATAAGATTCGACCCCGCAAAGGCGCTGTTGCCTAACCGTTCTGCAGAGCGAATGATGCCTTGGGCCGAGCTATAGCCGATGTTGAACACCGCCGAAAGAATGCCGGAACCGGCGCAAAGCATTAAGCCGACCCAAAGGGGCCGCGCCTTGCCAACCATTTCGCGTGGCGCTCCGCTCCCGACGTCTTTCTGGCTCTGCTCTTTCAATTTCCCGGCGTAACCGCAGAAAAAGATGCCCACCATCGCGACCACAGTGCCCGCAACGATCGCCTCACCCTGCCTCTGAAAAAGACGATCGGGCGCCAGGACAAGAATCGGCAGAATCGAACCGAGAGAGGAACTGATCGCCAGAACGAAGGTGTTCGCCATGGAGATGCCGATGGCGCTCACGCCCTGACCGAACATGATCGCTCCAAACCCCCAGGCAAACCCGCAGGCGGCGGCGATGACGACGGCTCGCGTGGGAGCTTCGCGGAACGCCTCGGCGAGGTGAGAGACGGTGGCAGCCGCGATGACGATGGGCATGAGGATGCATGAAACTACGATGAACAGCGCCCAGACATTTTCCCACGACCATCGCCCCAGATACCGCATGGGCAAGGTGAACGTTCCGTTCATTAGGCCGGCAACAACGGCGAGCGCAATGCCGAGGGTCAAAGCGGAACTTGTGGGGTTCATGGCTTCTAATCCCAGACAAAGAGATTGGGATCGTTAATGCCCGGGGGTTTCACTTTTCTGCTGCGCATTCGGCGGAGGGAGAATTTCACTGACGTGCCACCATTCGAATCCCATCTGTACGTTTTTATTCCGCCGTTGCGAACAATCAGCTTCTACCAATTCCCACGGGGCCAGCGGCTCAGAGCGAATATCTCTTCACTGACCATCGAATCCAGGGTCAAACAACAACCTTTGAGGGCCGAACGAGCCTCCCGGTAAGCTGGTTTCAAGGTCAATTACGGTTGGGAGTCCTTCGAGCGTCAGCTCGTCAAACCACCACGCGCTGGTATATTTAACAAACGGCGACAAAGCCAGGTTGCCGTCGGTCAGCATCACGTAATGACCAAAGCCGCCCGATGGCCACATCAGCAGGCCAAAAGGGGCCCGTTGATCTGGAACGCTGTTTTTGACCAGAATGTGAAAGTTATACAGCACGCCGTAGTTTCCCACATCGTAGATTGTTATCCCGCCGTCAACGGCATCCACGCCTTTTTCGTATTCTCCCGGCATCGCCTGAGACAACGCCGTGTCCACTCCCAAAACCTGAAGCCCACGCGCCGTAGAGATGGTAAAGGAGCCGAAACGGTCAAAGTGCGGAAACGTGCCCCGAGCGGGGCGCGGGGCGGCAAGAATCGAAATGGTGGTTGGATCTGACGGCGCCTGGGGTTCTGGGGCGAGAGTGGTCACGGTGGCTGCGCCGTACCCAAAACCGGCCGGCAGAGCAGGTTCGTTCACGAATTCCCCTACAGCATTGAAAGGAGCAGGATTGAGATCCTGAAGCAAGGGGAGTGGCAGCGAAGTTGTTTCCGCCCCGGCTGGAACAGTGATCAGCGCGTATTGCAAAATGGCGGACGCGGTGTCATTGACCGGAACGCTTTGGACCGACCAGTAGGTTTGGCCGGGCGACAGTGTCGTCAGGTAAGTGACGGCGCTATGGCTGGCAAGGAATTCGGAAAGCGCCGTCTGCCCCGCGAGGTCGGGGAAGACGCTGAGCCCTCGGCCCTGTCCGATTGCGAATAGAAGCTCCGATTGTTCCGTCGTATTGGTAACAGCGGCTCCGATATTCAGGCTCTCGGAAGTCTTGTTTTGGTGATGGTAAAAAATTCGAAATTCCCCCTCGACTTGATCCCGGTACATCGCGCCCGGCAGGTTCATGGAGCTATTGAGGATTTCGGGGGCGTCGGAGAAAATGAGCTGCCCGCCTTCGGGGGTCAGGGTCGGGAGCGGAATCGGAGTGCGAGTTCCCAAACTGGTGATGGGAACAACACCGCCCAAACTCGCTTGCTGCGCCACTCCAATCCCGGCACAGGCGAAAAGACACACAAGAAGAAACGCAACGGCAAAAAAAGGCTTGCGCATGATGAAGCATTCTCCTTTTTGATCACGATTACTTCTCGATCCTAAATGCCGTCCCAAAGCTCCGCGAGAGCTATAGGCCCCGCTCGGGATACCGCCTCGCGGCCCGTCGCTGTGAATTGTCTCCAGGCTGTTTCCCACCCTCACGATTCGCCGGTCTCCTCCCGAAGTTCATTCAGGCGCTTTTTCAGACGCTCGGTCAGTTCACTGTAACCGAGCTTGCCGTAGAGATTGTGAACCTCGTGAGGATCTTCCTGGAGATCATAGAGCTCCCATTCCGTCGGCCGTTCCTCGTAGTATTCCAGGATCTTATAGCGTTCGGTCCGCACGCCATGGCTCTTGGGAACCATGTTGGAGCCGGGGTATTCGTAATACGAATACAGCCAGTCCTTGCGCCAGTTCACGTGGTTCCCGCGAAGCAGCGGCAGAAAGCTTCGCCCCTGTATCTGGGGTGGAATCTTGACTCCTGCCAGGTCCAGCACAGTGGGCGCGATATCAATGTTGAGGATCATCTCGTCAATCATCGTTCCTGGCTTGATCAGCTTCGGGTAGCGAATCCCCAACGGAATGCGGATGGAAGGCTCGTACATGAGGCGTTTGTCAATCAGATGCCATTCGCCGAGAAAATAGCCGTGGTCCGACATGTTGATGATGGCCGTGTCGTCGAGCTTGCCGCTCTCCTCCAAAATCTTCATGACGCGGCCCATGTAACCGTCCGCCTCCACCACACCGGTGTTGTGGTTTTTAACCATCTGCTCGAGCGAAGCGCAGTATTCAAACGTTCCGAGCTTGTCGTCCGCATCCGCGACGGCTTTGGACTTATCCGGATAGCCCTTCAGGTCGTCGTCAAAGGTCTCCGGCTTCGGCACGAAGACGCCGTTATAAAGATTCTGGTAACGGCGCTGGCGAATTCCCTCGCCGTGCGGTTCCTTGAACCAAACAAAAAGGCAGAACGGCTTTTGTCGCTTTCCTTGTAGCCAGTTGACGGCGGCGTCCGTCACGAAATCATCCAGATAGCCGATATACTGGCGGTCGGGCCCCACGTGTCCGTACCACCCCTCAGCAATGTAAGCGTTGAGGTTGGGTTCAAAGTAATAGCCGAAGTAATAGTCCCAGTAATGGTCCCGGAGGGCGTTTTTGATGTGCGCCTTGCCACAGAAGGCGACTTCGTATCCTGCCTCGTGAAGATAGTCCGAAATGATTTTCACGCCTGCCGCGAGCGGCCGGTCCTTGTTGTCAATGACGCCGTTCGTGCGCGAGTAGAGTCCCGTTAGCGTCGCGGCGCGGCCGGGCGCGCACAACGCATTCACGACGAAGGCGTTTTTAATCCAGACTCCCTCGCTGGCGATGCGGTCCAGGCTCGGCGTCTTGAGAAGTTTCGGAATGGTCGAATTCTGGTCCCAGCGCAGAACCGACGCCTCCTTGCCAACCATGTAACTGAGTTCGTCGGGCCGCTGACCGTCGGTCATGAAGATAACGAAGTTGGGCCGAGTGTCTTGGGTCGCCGCTCGGCCTTGAGTTGCCACCAGCGGCCCGGCCGCTGAACCACCTACGGCGGCTGCCCCCAGCTTTAAGGCGTCACGACGTGAAATTCGCTTGTGAATGCTCATCGGGCTAACTCCTTTAAAGCTTGGTTAGAAATTCGAAATGGTTACCTCTACATCGCCATCCCGCGCGAGTGGAGCGTGAATCGCAAGCGTCGAGAGGATATCAAAAGTTCACCTAAGCCTTCCCGGGGTGGCGGGTTTTGAGCCAGTCCACATACGCCGTGTAAAGCGCCGTGGAGGCTGACCGGCCGCAGAACGCCCGCGAACCTGGCTGGTTCATCATGCCTTGGTACTGATAGACCAGAATCTTGTCAACCCAGGGTGAAACGGCCTCCATCTGGCGGAGGACGCGCGAAAACGGAGCGGGGAGAATGGGGCTTTTGTAAACCGCTCCCTCAAATTGGAAGATCTCCACGTCTGCCCAGATGGCGGATCGCCCGGCGCGGGCGTGAGCTTTGCTCAATCCTTCGTAGAACGCCGGAGTCTCTTCAGGCGTGGACTTGCGCACGCCCACCTCATCCTGGTAAGCGATGATGTCCACGTCCAGAGCCTCCAATTGCCGCACGTATTTGTCGTCAGGAACCGCCACCCTCGTCCCGTACGGAGCGATCAGAATTTTGGCGTGGGGCGTCAATTGGCGCGCTAACCGCGAGCAGGTATTGACGTATTGAATGAATTTTTCGGAATAGTACTGGTTGATGAACGCCTCGTTCGGCCAATACCAGCCGTAAAAGCTCAAGTGGTGTCCGTAGAGCCTCGTGAGTTGCTCGATCGCTTGGAGACGTTTCCTCGTGGCTACGGGATCAGAAATAATATTGGGGCTTCGCCAATCCCCGTAGAAGCCGTCTCCAATAAAAAACTTCACCCCGGACTTATCCGCCGCTGAGAGGGCCGCTTCCAGCGGGTCGGGGCATGCTAATCGCCACGGGGGGAAGATCGTGGTCGGAAAAAAGGAGCGATAATCAAGCGCGGTCGCCATCAGCACTAGATATTTCATCCCCACCTGAGCGATCTCTTGAACTTTCAATCCCCACTGCGAGCATGTGAAGCAGGCGCATTCGGGGTTCCAATCCACCCCTTCGACGGTCGCCATATGCTGAAACTCGAACCAGCTCCCCGCAATCGGCTGGATGGTGGCGGACGCAGATGCCGCGCTCACACTTCGCCCCAGAACCCCCACGGCCATGCCGCTCGCTCCCACGCTAGAGAGGAAGTCCCGGCGATTCAACTTGTCCATGCTTCCGGCCTCGATTTCCCCCGCCTGCGCTACGCTTCAAGGACTCCTCTCGCCGTCGCACGGGAAGGCTGAGGCATTCCGTGCCTGCCAGGAGAACCCAGCAATCATCCCTCCAGCCATCTCGGTTCAACCCTTGGGACCTATAGACAGGCCCCGAATCAGGGAATCGCGTTCTAGCTGAACATGACCGACACCAGAGGATTCAGATGACGACGCAAGCGGCTCCATCCGGTCAACTCCCAAAGCGAGATGTTCAGGTGACGCATCGCCAGCACCCCGCAAATCCAGGACATCGTCCAGCCCGTTTCAATGGACCAGGGCCCCCAACCCCAATCCGAGGCGCTAGCCCAATAGTCCCAGCGTTTGTAATCAAAGGCGCGGAACCACCCTCCCGCTAATTCCGGCTGTTTCTCGGATTCAATCTGAATCCGACAGAGAAATTTTGCCAGTTTATTTCCAGCGCGGGCGTAAAAAGGCTCATGCGTGGCCGCCGCTGCCTCGTGCAAGCCAAGGAAGGCGAAGTTGGTGGTATAAAGAAGGTCGCTCACCGGATCGCCGTTCTCCTGGAGCAGGGGCGCCTCCGACGTTCCGTATTGGGCATTTGACTTCGGCGGTCCAAATTCACCCTCGCCCACGGAACCGATTTCTTCCCGTATGGCGCCGGATTGGTCTTGGAAGGAAATCAGGTCGGCGGCGACGCGCTGGAGCCATCCTCGATGTTCCGGGGTATCCTCCAGCCGGATCAGCCAGGTTAGCGGCAACAGCATTCGTGCGCGCTCTTGCTGGAGGCCATTGGTCCAGCGCCAATGGTTTGGATAGGCTGCCATGGTCATTCGAATAGCGGTTCGCGCTCGCTCCAGGAAGGGCGCGTAGCGCGTGGTGTCATAAGCTCTCAGGAAACAGGCCCACAGATAGGCCTCGTAATGCGGGTGGTAGTTCACAAACTTCTCGTCGTAAAAGTGCCGCCATCCGAATTTCTCGAGCTCGCTTTGCGTCAGATAGTTATGGCGAAACCCCAGGACACCGGTGGTGCGCAAATTGGCCAACAGGCAACGCAGCACTTTTTCATCCCATCGGTTGGAACGCAGCAGGCCGGCCGTCGCCAGCGTGCCCAACATGCTCCGCGCGTTGTCATCACCGTAGTAAATACCCGAGGCCTCCGGTAATGACCAACCCAACAAACCGAAGGACGGGTTGTTCGGATCGCCTCGCGGCCCCGAGGCCAGATCGGAATTGAAATAAATGAAATTATTCAAGTTCGCAGCGAGGGCGCTATTTTCCGGCTTCTTTTCGATCCGGCCTGAAAGGGCCATGGCCATGGAAACTTCACCCGCGCAATCCGTGCGAAGATTCCATCCTACCGGCTGAGTTCCGTTCCACTTGATCTGGCTCGAAAACCCTTCGAGGATTCCATCGCTCCCATCTCCCAAGGGCCACGAAGGTAAGGGGTCGTGAAGCGAGCCTCGCGCCGATGCGGATTCGTAAACCACCTTTTTCCACGAGGAGGCCACAAAAAGCTTGGCGTTAGAAAACCAAGCCACGCCTCTTCGAAAAGCTTCCACTTCGCCGGTTTCGGATACCATCTGATCTCTTCCCATCGCCGGATGCACTGCCGGCGTCCAATGGAGCAAGCTGAAGGATGGATAGGGAGACAGCCACTCCAAGATCCACTTCCAGACATGCGCCCACGCGGCGGAGGGCCCGTATCGGCCTTTCACGAATTCACTGAGTTTTGTCGTCGCCACGATAAGCCGATGGCTCGGACGCTGGAATAGAACCGGATAGACGTCGTGTTTTGGAAGCCCATAAACGGCGGTATCGAATCCAGCAACGCGCGCCAGAACGAGTTCGGCCGATGGGGATTGAACCGGAACATAAATGCAGTCGTGGAGGGTGAGGATCCGTAGCCGCTTCAGTGCCGGCGCAAAAGCCTCCGAGGCAACGACTGCCCGATCGAGGACGTTGTGGTACTTCCCGTAAGCGACGGGCCGGGGTTCTTCGACGTTTAACCCGGGAACAGAGGAAGGAAACTCGACGTAGAGATTCAGCCGCTTGCGAGCGGCGTCCCGATACAGCCGGGGAGCAACGGGCGTGGTTCGACGCGGATAACCTTCCGCCAGAATGAGGATTCCTGAGCCGGGCACCGCGCGGGCCACCGCATCCTCGGCTTGGTCGTGGCGTGAAAGGACGATTCCGGCGGACATGGCCACGCGGTACAGGTCGTTGTCCTCACGACATATGAAATACAGCGGATTCCGAGGCCGAGCTTTTGAGAGAACTGGGACCAACGCCGCAACCGAAGCAGCGCCTAGAGTTCTCAGCACATCCCTGCGCGGCCAATCTGCCTTACGTTCCGCCAAAGCTCGCCCCTGCACACCCCCGCGTCGTTGGTATTCAGCTCGGAGCAACTCCACACACGCTCGACATTAGAAACTGAGCCTTAACCCAAGCTGAATGTCCCGCGGGCTTCCCGCGGAATGAATCTGGCCCACTTGGCTTGGGACGCTGATATTGCTGCTCGGATTGCCGAAGTTAGGGTGGTTCAGCGCATTAAAGAAATCCGCCCGAAGCTGCAATTTGTACCGCTCGGTCAGCGAGAACCGCTTGAAGATGGAAGTGTCCCAGTTGGAAAAGCTCGGCCCAAACAAAGAATACGGCGCCGAATCGCCGTAAGTAAACGGCGTGGGGACGGCATAGGCCGCTGGGTTAAACCATTCAGCCAGGGACGGATTGCTGACGTGCGGGCTGCCGATGATATTGGCTCGATTGCTGGGCCATCCCTCGATAGAGCTGCTAAAAATCACCGAGTAAGGCAGCCCGCCGGCGAGGGTGAGAATCCCGCTGGTTTCCCAGCCGCCTAAAAGGGCGTTCAGCGGACCGCTCAGAGAGGAAAGAAATCGTTTGCCTCTTCCGAACGGCAAATCATAAACGTAATTGCCGACGAAATACTGCTGGCGGATGTTGGGATCGTTCCCGCGGTCGAGACGAATATTCCGATTGTCCGTTGGAACCGTCGTATCCGTCCCGCCGCTATCGAGAGCCTTGGTCCAAGCATACTCGCCCTCAAAGGAAAGCCCGTTCGAGAAGCGGCGCAGCGCCGAGAGTTGAAGCATTTGAGTGTTGGCGGTCTGGCCATTTTCGTAATAATTGATCGGGCCAAAGGGTTGATACGGCCGCAGCGGCTGGACCGGCCCCGGCGCAGGAACCGGTTGATTGAGGTCGAAGATCTGGGTGTAATGTTCGGTCTCGATGCCCATATAAGTCACCCGCACCGACGTGTTGTTGGTCAGTTGGGACTCAACCGTCATGTTCCATTCCTGGCTCATGGGATACTTGTAATTCTTCGGGTAGGCGCTAATGGTCACCCCGCTCGGAACCGTTCCGCTACCGGTTGGAAACGCGTTGGCGAAAGTCAGCGTGGGCGTTGAGCCAGGGGCCGGCTCAAAATTCTGAGTGCCCGTGAACGGCGGGTTGACCGCCGTCTCAAAGCTGCCAAAAGCCCACGGCTCCAGGCTGTAGTACATCCCGTACCCGCCTCGCAAGATCAGCCGGGTGGTCGAAAGTGGCCGGAAGACAAAGCCGAATCGAGGCACGACTTGATTGTAATCCGTGCCAATGTAGTTCCCCGGATTCAACCCCACGCTCGATCCGTTGACGATCGGCAAGGTTGGAAAGAGGCTCGGGTTGTATTGCCCTTTCAGGACAACGATCTGATTGTTGGGATACCAGTTTGCCATGTTGCCAGTAATGTTCTGATAAAGCGTCGGAATGTCGTCGCGCACGCCCATGTTCAGGGTCAGGCGGGGAGTAGCTTTCCAACTGTCTTGGAAATACACCCCGATCCGATTGTTGGCCGGCGTGGCTTCAAGAGGAGCGATGGGGCGGCTCGACGAAGACAAATCGCCCAGCAAAAAGTCGGCGAATGGATTTCCCGTGTACCGTCCAGTGAATGAAAATCCCCCGTGGCTAAGGTTTTGTTCATTGAAAAACTGCCAGTGGGTAAAGGAAAATCCCGCGTCAAACGTGTGTCGGCCCTTGACCCATGTGAGATCATCGTGAAATTCGTAGGTCTGCTGGAGGTCTCCACTGCCCGGATTGTCATTGAGCCCGGTAAAGCCCGTAATGCCGACCCCCGGCAAACCCCCTAACCCCGGGTAGCCGGCCGGAATGCCCGGAATCAAGGTGCCAGGTTGGACCGTGTAGTTCTGCGGTCGTCGCCGATCCCAGATGTGATCCCATGCCAGGGTGGCCAGATTCATCAGGTTGGGCGAAAAGATGTGGGTGTAATTCACCGCCAGATTCTGGTCAATTTCGGGCTCGCCGACACCGCCGAACTTGTCCGTCGCCCCGCCGAAGAAAACCGGAGTCTGCCGAACGTTCCAATAGCGAACCGACAGGGTATTGTCCTGGTTGAGGTCGTAATCTCCGCGGCCTTCATAACGATAGTTGTCCTCTTGGGTTCCCACGTTCCCAATCCAGTTGATACCCAAACCGCCGGGCTTGGTGGATCGAAGGTTCGGCGTATCAAAATAAGGAAAGAGCGCTTTGGAGACGCTGCTGATCATGCTTGGAGGAATCTGATTATTGGCGAAGGGCAACCCCGTCTGCGGGTCTTTCACCGCCGGAAGCCCGGCAAAATTGCCATTCAGGAGGTTCTGCGTGGGCATGGCGCCCTCCCGCGTGGTCGAGGTCCGAAAGGTCAGCCCCTCGAAGCTGCCGAAAAAGAACAGCTTATTGCGTTTGATCGGCCCGCCGAGCGATCCCCCGAACTGATTGCGGACAAAGGGCCCTTTGGGCAGGCTCGTGGCAAAGTAATTGGCCGCTGCCAGCTTGGCGATGCGGTTGTATTCGAAGAGCGAACCATGAAATTGGTTCGTCCCTGACTTGGTCGAGATAATAATCGCCACGGAACCCGGACCGTATTTGGCCGACCCCGTGCTATCAACCACCTTAAATTCGTCAATCGAATCGAGCGAAGGAAATCCCGCGCCCAAAATTTCGTTTTCCACTTGCAAGTTGGACGAGCCGTCGGTGGATTCGGTCACTCCGCCTCGCCAAGCGTCGCCGGCAATGCGAGCCGTCGTTCCCGCGTCTTGAATTCCAGGAGCCAAGGCCAACAGGCCGAAGATATTGGTTCGGTCGTCCAGCGGCATGGATTCAATCTGGGACGAATCAATTACGCTGCCCACCGAGGAGGTATCCGTTTGGACCACGGGCAGCTTCGCTTTCACCTGAACCGACGTCGTCACGCTGCCGACTTTCAATTCGGCATTTTCCCGGACCGTCTGCTCGACGCTCAGCACCACATGCGTGATCACGAAAGCTTGGAATCCCTTCGCCGACACCGTGATTTCGTAGGTCCCCGGAATCAGGTTCGCAAAAAGATAATCGCCGGTATCATTGGTCTCGGTCGAGGCGGTCACGTTCGTGCTGACGTTGCGCAACGTCACTCGCGCGTGGGGGACTGCGCGGCCTGATGGATCGGTGACGGTCCCAATAATAGAACCCAATGCTGACTGGGCCCGCAAAGGCAAAGGCATTAAAAGGAACAGAGCCATCAGCCCTGCCCATGTCCATCTTACAAACCGATTACCCTCATCCCAGAAAAATCTCTTTCCCATCACTCCTCCTTAGACGCCGAAACTAGGCGGACGAACCCACCCAACGCTCATGAATTCACCGCCTCGAGGAACGCCTCCTCGAGGCGCAAGGCCAAACGCCGACCCCTTGAACCCCATGCCGAACAAGGCCGCTGACTGGCACCGCGGAAGCGATTGCCGAGTTGTTTCCCCCTCCTCGCATCAGCATCCTCCGACACAAGCTAGTTTGTAACATAGCTATTTACGGTGTGTCAAGGGCATTCTCCGGCCTATTGTCGGCACTCCTGTCCAGCGACCCGTCGCCGACATTTGCCAACCGAGTTCCCGGCTTTCAATCAGGAAAGATTCTTAAGTTGCATCGGCCAGGTTTTCAGAACGTCGTCCACCGCTGTGCGGCTTGCCTGATAAGCAAGTAGCAACGCGCCTAGCACGGGGGGAAGTTGCGGGGGACTGACTTGGCAGGCAGGATACACGGCCCGCACGCGCTCGGTGAAGCTGGTGAGCACCGCGGAGCTGTTGAACACCCCTCCCGAATAGTACACCTGTGGCCCGGCCATCAACCGGGAGCCGCGGTCGGCAGCTTCGCCAAGCAACCTTGGCGCCAGCGCATTGGCGAGCCGCCCCAGTTCAAGCCCAGCACGGCTCATGATGTTTTGGGCAACTTTGTCGCCAGCCTCCGCCGCCTCATTGGCCCACACGGCTAACCCGGCGAGCTGCTCTCGAGAAAACGCCCCGGCATAGTATCGCCGAATCAACTCGTGCGGCGATTGGATCCGAAGACGATCCCGGAGCATGGAAGTCAAGCGCGTTCTCTCGCCCATCTGATCCCATTCGGCCAAAACGGCGCGAACCGATTCGCGCCCGATCCAATAGGCGCTGCCCTCGTCGCCAAAAGCGTGTCCCCAGCCTCCCACGCAAAACTCTGCGCCTTCTCCGTTGCGCCCCCGCGCGACCGACCCGGTTCCCGCCATCACAATGATCCCTGCCGATCCCGCCGTTGCGCCTTCGAGCGCGATCACTGAATCATGAACCACGTTCAGTTCCGCCGCGGGGATTAGCGGAGCGATGACCTGCCTTTTGATCGCAAGTTCGCCTGTCATGCCGAAACATGCTGCTGCCCAGCTCAGGCGATCCTGCCCTCCACGACCCACACCGCCGAGAATTTCCTTCAACATCGCTTGGAGAACGGCCCGAAGTCGCTCCGGACCGCCGGGCTCTTCCGTATGGTTGCTGGGGCCACCCTTAGCGTGGGCCAAGAGGACACCGCGCTCGTCCCCCAGAACCATCCGGGTGGAGGATTGTCCTCCGTCAACCCCCAGAAACAATTTCATGGATAAACCCAAATCGAAGTGATGTGTTCGATCATAAATCGGCGGGTCCGTTTAATCGTCAGGAACGCACTCGAAGCCCGGTCCTGGCCACTTGGGCAACGTTGGCGAATTCTCGAGTGAGCGATTCAATTCCCGTAATGGCGGTGCCAACCACAACGGCGTAAGCGCCGAGTTCGAACGCGCGCAGAATGTCCCCCGGCGTTCGCACCCTTCCTTCCAAAATTACCGGGACCTCGACGTGCTTGACGAGCATTTGCAGCAGATCAAAGTCGGGTCCCTCTGAGTTGGAGCGCGTCTCTTCCGTGTAGCCGCTGAGCGTGGTACTGACCAGGTCCGCGCCAAGCTCCACGGCGCGAATCCCTTCCTCGACGGTCGCGACGTCCGCCATCACGAGCGCTTGTAGCCCGCGCTTGGCCGTCTCCATCATCTGTTCCAAAGAGTAGTTACCGGGGCGCTTGCGAGCCGTACCATCGAGCGCGATAATATCCGCGCCCGCCGCGTGAATCCGCTGGATGGAGCGCAGCGTGGGAGTGATGTAAACGGGTGAGGTTCGCGATCTTAATTTTTCAATTCCGATGATCGGCAAGCAAGTGACGCGCTTAACCCGGCGGATATTTGTGGCTCCGGCGATCCGAACTCCAACGGCTCCGCCCTGCTCGGCGGCCCGAGCCATGGCCGCGATGAACGGCGGGTGGTCGAGCGGAGATCCCGCCGGGGCCTGGCAAGAGACAATGAGACCCCGATGGAACTTCCGGATTGTATCCGACGCCCCCATAGGTCTCAACCCCTCCGTCGAAAGTCAAAAACGCCGACCGGGGCCCGGCGGCTCGCCAGCGCCCCTTCCCGTCGATCGGGAGTTTTGGGATTCGACGTACTACGCGGGTGATGGTAGCATGTTTCTAGATGAATATCAAGCTAGCTCGCTAGATAGGAGACGCGATGACTCAGCCTCTTAGCAATGACGATATGCCGCTCCCCAGCTTTTCTCTTGAGCCGCTCAACCGCTCCAGCTTTGTCCCTTACTATCGTCAGATCGTGGACCAGATCCGCCGGTTGATTCAATCGAGCAGGGTTCCAATAGGGCAATCGCTTTGGTCCGAGGGAGATGTGGCGAAGCAGCTGGGGGTGAGTAAAATGACCGTGCGCCAAGCTTTCCACGTGCTTCGAGCTGAAGGCCTGCTGGTGGTCGAAAAAGGGAAAGTTCCTCGCGCCGGGCTGGGGCACGTCGTGAAGAATTTTCAGGAACTTCGAGGCTTTACAGAGGAAATGGAGCGCCGAGGGGTCAGCGTATCTACCCGCCTTCTCGGCATGAGTCTTATTCTTCCGGATGCCGAAACGACGCGCGCCCTGGGGTTGCCAACCGCAGAGCAAGTCTATCGTATCCGCCGGTTGCGTTTTGCGGATAACCAAATCGTCGGAGTCGAAAAGACATTTCTTCCCGCCTATTTGTTCCCTAAGCTGGCCGAGCAAGATCTGGGGCATTCCCTTTACCATGTCCTCGAAACCGCCTATGGCGTAAACCTCGAGTACTCCGAAGAGGTTCTCGAGGCGGTCGCGGCTGGCAGCGAGGAAGCTCGCCTACTCAAAGTCAAACGGGGTTCCCCTTTGTTCTCCATGCGCCGCAAGGTTTACAGCTCTGGAAATCAACCCATCGAATGGACCCATTCGTTGTTCCGAGGGGATCGCTACAGCGCAAGGATAATCTCCCACCGCAAGAAGTGAATTGGGTCCTGCAAATAACCCCAGCCGACCGGCGCGCTCCCAGCCATAGCGAATTCCGGGACAGTGTGGTGGAACACGGAGGAATGGCCTTTCCCATTCAAAGCGGGAAGAGCTTGGCGGTTTCCGGCGGAACCGTGCCGACGCGTCGGAGTGCTTGACTTTAGGCGCTAGGTTTTCTATTTTAGGTGATTGACGTTTCTTGCCTAAACTGAACGTACAAACCCTTATGAAGATATGTTTTGTAGCGTCGGAAGGGGTGCCGTTTGCAAAGACTGGGGGACTGGCGGATGTCGTTGGGGCGCTGCCCAAGGCGCTCGCGGCGCAGGGTCACGCCATCGAGGTTTTCCTGCCGCGCTATCGCGCAACGATGGCTGGGAAGCAGTTGTCTTCTGTGGCTCACGTCACCCTTCCTTTTCGGCCGGAACTGAAATTCGCTACCATCGAGGATGGCGGCCAAGCTGCCGGAGTCCATCCCTATCTGTTCAACTCACCCGAGTATTTTGACCGCGACGGTCTTTACCAGGCCCAAGGGCAGGATTATCCGGACAACGCGCGGCGTTTTGGCGCTTTCTGCCTGGGCGCGTTGGAATTTCTGAAGCGATTCCCTTCTCCCCCTGACGTCATCCACTGTCACGATTGGCAGGCGGCCGCGGTGCCGATTTATCTGCGGAGTCTTTATCGCGAGGATCCGTTTTTCAAGAATGTCCGCGTCATGTTCACCATTCACAATCTGGGCTACCAGGGCTTGTTCCCCCCCTCCGCGTTGGAGGATTTGGCGCTTCCGGCAGGCCTGTTTACGATGCAAGGCATCGAGTTTTATGGAAAAGTAAACCTATTGAAGGGCGGAATTATTTATTCGGACTTTATCTCCACCGTCAGCCGGAAGTACGCTGAAGAGATCCAAACCCCCGAATACGGCTGTGGGCTGGAGGGTGTGCTGAGGAGCCGGAAGGACCGCCTGACAGGCATCCTGAACGGCGTGGACTACGACGATTGGGATCCGGCAACGGATAAATTTCTTCCCATGAATTACACTGCGAACGATTTACGGGGCAAACAGACCTGCAAGGCCGAACTGCTGAAAAAGATGGGGGCGGTCAACCCTCGCCTGGAACGGCCGGCCATCGGGATCGTCTCACGCTTCGCCGCGCAGAAAGGTTTTGACCTGATCGCCGAAATTGCTGAGCCGTTGATGGCCAAGGAGCTATACGTGGTAGCGCTCGGCACCGGCGAGCCGCAATACGAAAACCTGTTTCGGCAGATGGCGGCCCGCTATCCGGGCAAGTTTCTTGCCAGAATTGCTTACGACAACGCTTTGGCGCATCAAATCGAAGCGGGCGCGGACATGTTTCTGATGCCTTCGAGATACGAGCCGTGCGGCCTGAACCAAATCTACAGCCTGAAATATGGCACCCCGCCGGTGGTTCGGGCGACGGGAGGGTTGGATGATACCATCAAGGATTTCAATGGCAAGGCGGGGACAGGATTCAAATTCACCGAGTATTCCGCGGAGGCATTGTTTGGGGCGCTCCAACGAGCGATTGAGACGTACCGCCGACAGGCAGCCTGGCACGTGATCGTGCAGAACGCCATGAGTCAAGATTTCTCCTGGACGCAGTCCGCCCGCGAATACGCAGCGGTCTATGAGCGATTGGCAAAAAGCGGAGTACAAGGGCCGGCTGTGGGAGTTGGGTAAGAGGATTGAGCTCAGGGAGGAAGCAAAGGATGGCAGGCAACCACACGGTTGTGTTCAACGAGCAAAATTTTGAGCAGGAGGTTCTGAAATCCGACCGCCCGGTGCTGGTGGATTTCTGGGCAGAGTGGTGCGCTCCGTGCCGGATGATGTCTCCGGCGGTGGACGCGACAGCGGAAGCGCTTGCGGGGCGCGCAAAAGTCGGAAAACTCAACGTGGATGAAAATCAATCGCTCGCCAGCCGGTATAACATTCGGAGTATTCCCACGCTGTTATTGTTCAAGAACGGGCAGGTCCAGGAACAGTTGGTTGGCGCGACGTCCAAGGACGTCCTGACCAGGCTCCTGGAGAAAAATCTTTAGGCGAAAGTCGCCCGACAGGAACCTCCACTTCACACCAACAGAATTCACGTGACAGATTATCCGGCCCCGAGAGGAAGGCGGTTGAAAGGGCGCTCGCGCCCGAGAAGGGCTTTTCCGGAAACTCTGCTGATCTATGAGAAACCCCTTGCGCTACCCGTCGAAGGGTTACAATAGAGCGCGGCCGCGTGTGGGTCGTCAATATGAAAAAATCATCGGAAAATATCGTGGTCGTCGGCGTTCAATGGGGTGATGAAGGCAAGGGCAAAATCGTGGACGTGCTGGCGGAGCACTTCGATATTGTCGCCCGCTACCAAGGCGGGGCGAACGCCGGACATACGGTTTGCGCCGGGGGAAAGAGGTTCGTGCTGCAATTGATTCCCACGGGTATTCTCCGGCCGGAGAAAATAGCGGTGATCGGTCCCGGCGTCGTAATCAATCCCGAATCGCTGCTCGAAGAGATTGCGGAGGTTGAAGAAAAAGGGGTCCACGTGGGAGAGCGGCTAATCATTAGCGATCGCGCTCATCTCATCATGCCGTACCACCGCAGCCATGAAGTCGCCGCGGAGGAAGCACGAGGCGTGGGAAAGATCGGAA
>JAJYNF010000215.1 GCA_021786455.1 Acidobacteriota bacterium | reverse complement strand
ATAAAGCAAAAGCCCACGCCGGAGAAACGTCCAGGACCGAAATCAAAATGGAAGCGGGTGCCAGGATTACCGCCGAGAGCTGCCAATTATTCAACCAATATCTCACCGGCCCGGGTGAAGACGTCGTGGTTTTCAAGGTGTTTCTCTCCGGGGCGCCGTTCGGTTCCTCCATGATGCGACTCTTTTTGAAAGTTGACACCCCTTGAAACGAGCGGTTCGCTCACCGCGTCTGTGCTCTTCAAGGTGCTTGCGGCTGCGTGGCTGATTGTTTCGGCTTTGCGAACAATGATTGCAGGGTCTGCCATAAACCGGGCTTGCGCTGGGTGGAACCTGGCGACGAAGAGCCGGACGTCCCGCCGGAGGAAGGGGTGGTCAAGTTCCCCAAACCTGTCCCGAGGGCCTTCAAGATGAAGCGAGGATTGCTCAGCGTTCCCTTCAGAGTGAACGGAAAGGAAAGCTTGCCGTTGTTGTACGAGCCACCTAGCAGGCCGGCGAGCAAGTTGGTTAATGCCGTCTGGCCGGCCGCGAGCGTCGCCATCCCCGCATAGTCCAGCTTCTGAGGGCCCGTCAGGGCCATCAGCCCCGAACCGTCCACATCCACGCCATTGCCGACGACAACAATCTTTTTGGTACGAAGAATCCCTCCGGCGATGTCCAGGTCGGCAGAGATGGAGGAGAAAGACGATGGATTGCCCGCCGCCGGCCCGAGTCTCGCCACCCGCGCCAGCAGCATGAGGTTCTTATTCAACTGTAAGCTCGGCAGCGTTCCATGGCGTGCCCTCAACTGCCCTCTGCCCGTCAGATTCAAGAGCGGGTTGGCCGAAGAGGTAATTTCGCCGCTCAGTTGCATGCTGCCATCCAGCGTTCCCGTCATCTTCCCCCGTCCCTGCGGGTCCGACGCGAGCGCGCGGGCGATGTCCACGCCATGCATCTGAATCCGGCTGGCGTAACGCAAATGTGATCCAGAAAAATCGAGCGCCAAAGTTCCCTGGGCGCGGCCGCCATCAATGTCCGTGCCCATGTTGTCGAGCAGAATCTTCTGGCGATAAATCCGAATCTCTGACTTGAAGCCTGTACACTCCACCGTGCCGAACCGAAGCGACTTGGCCTTCAGGGTGCCCTCCGCCGCCGGGGCCGGGGAACGCTCCGCCGCCTCGGCGACCGGAAAAAGCCAACCTGCGGGGCCCGGAGTCGCGAAAACATCGGCGCTGCCCCCACCCCAAACCCCCAAGTTGATTTTACTGATCTCCGTGGAAATGCCTGTCCCTTTAAGATAAGGTGGCCCCTCGCGATTCGATGGCAGAACGTCGGCTATGCTCCACTGTCCGTGCTCGATGCGGATGTTGGAAACGGTGCCGAGGGTAAACAGCCTCCGGCCAGGAGAAGGCGTTGACGCGCTCGGCGCATCGGGATGGTTTTGATAGTTCCAATTTCCATGCCCGCTGGATAGCAGGTTCAGCTTGACGTTCTCGAGGTCGAGTGACGTGATTTTCACGACGCGATGCAGCAACGCGCCCAAACTCACGACGGCGTAGATTGTCTTGACCGATAGCAGGCGGCCGGACGGGAAACCCTGTGGGTTTCCGATTTGAAAATCATCTACTCGGATCGAAGCGGTTGGAAATAGCGTAAGGGCCAAGTGGCCGATCCGAACCGGCTTGCCGGTTTCCGCCTGGAGTCGAGCCTCGACTTCGGGGCGATAGCGGTTAACATCTACGAGGCGAGGCAACACATAAACAGCGAGCAGAATGAGAACCGCAACACCAATCCCTGCAAGGAAAAGAAATTGTTTGCGACGCGGCGACACGGACAGCTCCCCATGCCCTCCACTGCTCTCCCGAGCGAACCGTCGAGCCGTCTAGGAATCCGCGAATCCCGAGAGACGGGAGATTTCTTACCTCTGCATTTTACATTAAGGGAGCGTGGCCCGCTGGTTCAATGTGAAGCGGTGGGAGACGACGGTTGGGCCGATGTTGCGCGGATAAACTGCGCCTTGTAGTAGTTGAAGAAAGATCGGCCGGGAGGCGCCATTTGAACCACCTCCGTAAACCGGGAGACGCCCGTGCGCTCGATGGTCCGCCGAAAAAGCCACCCTGAAGGCGTCCGTGGCCCTCCCGAAAAATTGAACCGAATCTCCGGTCCCGTCACCCTGACTTCGTATCGAATCACAAATCCCGTCGAGGAGTAAACATCCAGAGTGTAGGGCTGGCGCGCGCGCGGCGCAATTAAGATGCCCATCCAGGATTCCTTGGCGGGCGGAGTGGCCTGGCCGGCCTGCCGCTCAGACCTCTCTCGAAATATTATCACGCGCTTGTCTAGCGCATAGTTAACCGAAAGCTGAAGTGTCCCTTTAGGGCCGCGGCCCGCAATTCGCCCACTCCACCTGCCCACCAACCAGGAAAGTGGCGAGAAATCCGGAGTGGCGGGAAGAGAAATCGTGTACGTGGGCGGAGGCTTGTGCCTCGCCAACGCGATTTGCGGCACAAGAAGCATGGCGATAACTACGCTTCTTCGCCCTGATGTCATGCCACTCCCGGACCACTGAGCCGCCACACAAAACCCAAATGGGTGCGGTGTTCCTCGAAAACCCCAGCTTCCTCAAGGCCGGCGCTGGCCAGCAACCCTTGCAGCTCTTCAACGGTGTAGGCTGCCTGAACGGAATCCCGATAAAGTTTCTTCATCAGCCCAGAATAATACCGGCCGTGCCACCAAACATGCGGCAGGAACAGGGGGCGCGATGGACGGCAAAGGTCCCTCACCAGCAAAGCACCGCGCGGACGCGCCACGCGGGCCATCTCGCGGAGCGCCTGCCTGGGGTCGGCCAGATGATGCAAAACGGAGTTGGAAATCACGTAATCAAAGCTGGCGCTGGGTAAGCACAGAGCGTTACCATCCCCTTGAACGAACCGGGCGCGCTCGGAAAGTCCTTGTTCCTCCGCGGCGTGGCGGGCGCAGCGCATCATCCCCATTGAGTAATCCACCCCAATCACTCGCAGGTGAGGAGCTTTCCGCGCAATCTTGAGTGTTATTCCGCCCGGCCCGCATCCGACATCCAGCAGACGACCGGAAACCGGCCCGGCTTCGGACACCAGCGCCATCACCTGAGCAACCATAACGTCGTCCAGCGAGTCGAGATACTTTTGAGCCGCTGCCGAGGCGTAGGATTCGACTCCCGCCGGGTCGTCCATCACTTCCGACTCGGGCTTTCGAGGCATCACCCACCAACTCATGGTTGCGGCTTCGTATTCGGAAAATTGCCTTTCCGAGCCGACGACCAGAACCGTCGGCCAGGCGCGGGCGCTAGGGTTGGCTTGGTCGCTCCCGTGTAAGGTAAATCAGCAGGCGAAGCATATCGGTGGTGCTAATCACGCCCTTCAACTCCCCCTCCTCGACCACCGGCAGGCATCCAATGTGGTGAGTGAACAGGAGATGAGCGGCTTCCGCGACCGGCTGTTGCGGGCCGACGGTCAGCGGATTGCGAGTCATGACTTTTGACACCGGAGTGGATTCGAGGATTTGATTGTACTCTTCCGCTCCCGCGCGCGACATCAAGGAGGGCAAAAACTGGCGGACATCACCTTCGGTGACGATACCCACCAGCTTGTCGGCCGCCAGAACCGGGAGGTGGCGGAAGTGGGTTCGGCGGAAGGCAAGTGTGGTGTCGAGCAGATTATCGTGCTCGTCAATGGTGGTCACGTCGCAAGTCATGAAATCACGAACGAGCATGGGGAACCCCTCCAACCGCGCGCAGCGTTACTCTCGGTTCTGCTGGGATGAATCCGGCGGGAACTTCATCTCCCAGAAGCCGTCGTCATCAAGGATTTCAAAACCGAGCTCGATGCCTTGCGGAGTTCCTTCCACCGACGTCCAGACCACGCGCGCGTGGGCGGCCCGTTCCTTGTCCCGCAGGCGAATCTCCAGAATTGAGCCCACCCGGATTTGCTGATGAGTTCGGATCATGCCCCCGTGGAGGCTCACGATAATGGTCTCGACGTTTTCCCAGTCGAACGCCAGATTTGGGTCGGCGGCCCCGATGATCAGCGGCAATCGGAGCAAAATCCTGCCGCTCCGTCGCCGCAACGGCGACTGAGGCCCTGCTTGATCCACCATCCCGGTCAGGCTCGGCACACATCACCCCGAAGCTCGTGGTGCTCGATGACAACCGAGATAATAGCATACTTGTGGAAGGGCGGCGTAAGTCTGCCCGCCTCGCCTTTTTTCTGATATCTGGACCGCTGACCCGGACGCCCGGCACTGTCTCGCCTCGATTACGTTCGCGGATCGGCGCGCGAGACTTTATGAACCTTTTACGCCGCGATTTACGTATGGGTTGTTTGAGCCGATGAGATTAGAACGCGGAAGCCCATCGTGAACGACGGCCATGAATCCATCTGCGATCAGGACGCAACGTTTGAGGAAACCATTCGCCGCCACCAAGCGATGGTTTTCAGCGTGGCCTATCACTTCTTGCGCAACGTGGCTGCGGCCGAAGAGGTAGCCCAGGATGTTTTTCTCGAGCTTTACCGACACTACGGCTGCATCCGGTCGCCTCAGCATCTGCTGTTCTGGTTACGGAAGGTCGCGGTTCATCGCTCGCTCGATTACCTCCGCCGCCAGCCGCCGAGTGGGGTCAGCCTGGACGAGCTTGCCGAACTGGGCGCAAATCCTACGGCCGAAGATCCTTGGCTTTCGGCGAAGTTGCGCCAACTGGTGTCCACGCTTCCGCCCAAGCCCCGCATGGTGGTTATTCTCCGTTTTCAAGAGGATCTGGAACTGGCGGAAATCGCGGAGACGCTGGATCTTCCGGTCAACACGGTCAAGAGTTCCTTGCGCCGGGCGCTGGCCGTGCTCGAGGCCAAACTGACCCGTTGCCTGGGTGAGGTTAAGAAATGAGGCCGCTTGAAGATGAGTTGCGGGCTGCTTTGCGGCGCCACGAGCCTCCGGCGAGACTGGCGGAAAAAGTTTTCGCTGCGCTTCGCGCCGAGCCGCCAACGGAGGCTTTTCAGAAGCGGCGGGCCTCTCGCGCCGTTCATGTTTTTCGCTGGGTCGCGGCCGCCTTGGCTACCTGCGCGATCGCGGTTGCGCTCGTGGTCCAGCGCCAGCGAGAGGACCGGCGACGGGAAGAGGCTTGTCGAGAGGCTCTCTTGGCGCTGCGGATTGCCCGTCGCGAAGTGAATCAGGCGCTCCAGGTGGCCCTCCAGGCTGGCTACCTGGGCCCGAGTGCTGTCCAAATAAAATCTTCGATCAACGCAAAGGAGCAACCATGAACCCGATTTCCTCGCCACATTCTGCGACAAAATCGCTTTGGGTCGCCGTGGGATTTTGGGGGCTGGCCCTTGCCGGCTCATTACCCGTTTTCGCTCAGAGCGCCAGACTGCGCCTCAGTGCGCTCGACAAACTGGCCGCCCGGGCCACGAAGGTGACTAATGTCAGCTTAGGTCCGGATGACATGCAGCTTGCCGCCGAGCATGTGTCCGGAAAACAAAAAAGGATGGTCTCGCGGCTCAAGGGCATTTATGTCAGGGAGTACACGTTCTCGAAGCCCAACGAATACACGCGACGCGACGTGGAAAGCATTGTCAGGCAGCTTCACAAAAAAGGCTGGAAGGCCATGGTCAACGTCCAGGACAAGAAAAGCGGCAAAACGACGGACATTTACACGATGCAGGAGGGTGGCGAAACCGTGGGTATGGCCATCGTCGTTGCCAAGCCCGAAAAGCTTACCGTCGTTAACCTGGTCGGCCCAATGAACATGGCGGACATCGGTGGCATGGGGGGGAACTTCGGAATACCGCCGGTCGCGCTCCAGCATGGCGCGCCTCGAGCGTCGCCCGTGCCCGCCGCGTCACGAAATTGATGCGTTGAGGAAAGCCCTCAGAGAGATTCTCTAGCGCGCGCGGGCCGGGTGAGTTTGTGCCCACTGCTCGGCCGGCGATGCTGCACTCCAGCAGGCTGCTGAAAAATCCTCCGTCTGCGTCATTCCGAGGGCGGATGTTTTTCATCGGGCCGAGGAATCTGTTGTTGTCTTCACTATTTGCGTTCTTTCGAGCGGCACGGGTTCGCCCGGTTATGGCCGGTGGGAGTTCACGGTACGGTTTGCAGGGTTTCGGCAACGCCACGGTCCGGAAAGCGAACCTGCACAATCCCGGAATCGACATCATAGTACCAGCCCTGCTTGGCGCGGTTCAGTAAGCTGAGGGATGTTTCTCGAGGCAGGGAGTGGCCATTCAGAATTGCAGCGCGGGGCGGCACGCGCTGATCGAAAATTTTCAGCGCAAGGGCGCGCGGCGGAGGCGTGTACAAACCCTGCCGAGCGGAAATTCGCACGGTCACTCCGGTGCGCCTTTGCGACACGCTGACGCGCTCGAGCAAATACGCCCCGTGTTGATACGCGAAGCTCTCGCCGTCGTCCTCGTAATACTGGCGGGACGAATTTCCATCCGGATAAATCAGGAAGGTAAGGGGATTAATCGGCACTTGATCGGTGTATTGGACCAATTGTTGCGTGGGAATGATAGCGCCACCGCGGGCAAACAGTGGAATGCGGCCGAGCGGGGCGTGAACGACGATGGTTCTTAGGCCGTCATAAGGCCGATGGGTCCAGAAATTGAACCATTTCCCTTTAGGCAAGTAAACGGGCCACCGGCGTTCATCGTCTTTAACGACCGGCGCCACCAAGAGATCGTCCCCAAACATAAATTCGTACTGCTGGGCGACGGCTTGGGGATCGTTCGGGTAATCGAGGAGCAAGGCTCGCATGATGGGCAGGCCGGTTTTGGACGATTGATAGAAGGCATTGTAGAGGTAAGGCAGCAAGCGGTAACGGAGATCAATGGAACGGCGATTGATGGCCTGGCGGCGAAGGCCATACGACCACGGGTCCTGCTCCGGGGAGTGGAGATTGCTGTGGGTGCGGCAGAAAGGGTAAAACACGCCCGCTTCAAGCCAGCGGGTGTAGAGGTTGGGGCTGGGACCGAGCGCGAAGCCGCCAATATCGGCTCCCGCAAAAGACAAGCCGGACAGCCCCATATTCAACAATTCGCGGATGCTGATGGCCAACTGCTCCCAGGTGGAGGAACTGTCGCCGGTCCAAACCGCGGCGTAACGCTGGCCGCCCGCGTAGGTGTCGCGGGTTAGCACGAAGGGGCGTTTGTTCGGGCGAAAACGAAGCTCGCCCGCTCGCGTGGCGCGGGACATCTCCATTCCAAAAACGTTGTGGACTTCGGCTTGGGGGATTTTGTGGCCGTGGCGCGTAAACACAATGTCGAGCGGCATGGTCTTGGTGGGAACATCGAAAATTGAGGGCTCGTTCATGTCGTTCCAAAAGCCGGAAACGCCGTCCGAAATCAAGCCCTTGAAAAGCGAGCCCCACCAGGCCCGGACGCGGGGCGAAGTAAAATCCGGAAAAGCGCATTCGCCCGGCCAAACCTTGCCTTCGTAAACCTTGCCATTCGGCCACGTCACGAAGTCGTGTCCTGCCAAGCCTTGCTGGTACACCCAGTAATTCGGGTCCACTTTGACGCCGGGGTCAATGATGGTGACGACGCGGAAGCCTTCTCGGCGGAGCGCGGCAATCATCGCGCGCGGATGCGGGAATCGCTTTCGATTCCAGGTAAAGACGCGGTAGCCGTTCATGTAATGAATGTCGAGGTAAATGACGTCGCAAGGGATGTGGCGGAGGCGGAAATTCTCCGCAATAAAGCGCACCACCTTCGCCGGATAATAGCTGTAGTGGCTTTGCTGATAGCCGAGCGCCCAGCGCGGCGGCAACGGCGGTCGTCCCACCACTTCGGTGAATTCCTCAAGCACCTTCGTCGGCGACGGCCCATAGAAAAAGTAATAATTCAGCTCGCCGCCATCGGCACCGAACGAATAGCGATTAGGAAATTGCGCCCCAAAGTCGAAACTGGAACGGTAGGTATTGTCGAAAAAAATCCCGTAAGCTTTGCCATGGCGAAGGGCCATGAAGAAGGGCACATCTTCATAGAGCGGGTCGGTCGTCGCGCCCCAGCCGTAGGCGTCTGTGTTCCACATGGAGTAAGCGTGGCCGCGCTTGTCGAGACGGCCCGATTTTTCCCCCAGACCAAAGTATTGTTCGTCTGCCGGCATCCACTTCCACACGCGAACATTGGCGCCGTCATGCGCCATGCCTAAATCCGGATCGTCCTGGGAAATCAGCCGGCCGCGCGCGCTGTAAAAGGCAAGGCGAAACGGGTTCAGTTTCGCGCGAACTCGAAGCGCCGAGGTCTCGAGAGTTTCGGCGGCGTGGGTCCTTGAGATATGAATCGGAAACGGATTCCAGTTTTTCTTCACCACGGCCCAGGAGTAATCGGTGGGGGGCAGTGGGCCGAAGGCCGCGCGGACACGGATGATCTTCGGCGCCAGGGCCGTTATCGTAACCGTCACTCCGCGCCCGGAAAAAGAGACGCGGTTGGATAGGACCCTGGAGGCTTTCAGCTTGCCGAGGCTTTGCCAGACGCCAGCGGCAGCGGCTGCCGCGCCGAGCCAGATCAGGAGCGAAAGGGCCAGCCGGAGAACTGAATTTTTGGCCGTCATGGACAACTCCTCAGACGAGAACGGGTTCCCGAGCCGCCCTGGCGCGAGGGAGAAGAGTTTTTTCGCGCGTCCGCAAGAGGCCGCGCTCTTCCCGCCGCAAAGGGCGCTAGGATGAGCGCCGATAGCTCATCAAACCTCAAAAAGCAGACTCGCAGGGTCCTCGATGAGTTCCTTGACCCGCACCAAAAACTGCACCGCTTCGCGGCCGTCCACTAGGCGATGGTCATAGCTCAGGGCCACGTACATCATCGGGCGAACCTGAATCTGGCCGGCCACCGCCACCGGCCGGTCCTGGATTTTGTGAAGGCCCAGGATGCCAGTCTGGGGCGGATTGAGGATGGGCGTGCTCAAGAGCGAGCCGAAAACGCCGCCGTTGGTGAGGGTGAACGTGCCGCCGCGAAGATCCTCGAGGGTTAATTCGCCGGCCTCCCCCCGGCGGGCGTATTCCTTGATGGCGCGCTCGATTTCAGCGAAGCTCATGGTGTCGGCATCGCGCAGCACCGGGACCACCAAGCCGCCCTCGGCGCCGATGGCCACGCCGATATCGAAGTAATGCTTGAGCACCATTTCCTTTCCCTGAATCTCGGCGTTCAAGGGTGGGAACTCGCGCAGGGCTCCGATGGCGGCCTTGACGAAGAAAGAAGAAATGCCCAGGCCGACGCCATGCTGCTTGCGGAAGATGTCTTTCCAGCGGGCGCGCAACTCGATGACGGCGGACATATCCACTTCGTTGAACGTGGTGAGCATGGCCGCCGTGTGCTGCGCTTCGACGAGGCGCTGAGCGATGGTGAGGCGACGGCGGGTGAGGCGCACGCGCTCTTCGCGGCGATCCCTGGAAACCGGCGCGGGTCGGGCGGCTGGCGTCGTCGTCGTGGCGGGCTGAGAGTCAGGCGACGGAGGGGCAGGCGGCGCTGAAGCGATTTCAGAAAGCTGGGCTGCGGGCGGCTGAGATCCGATCGCGGATTCCGATGCTTCGCCGCCTGCAACCTGAAGATACGCCGCGACATCCCGTTGACGCACGCGGCCGGGCTCGGCGGTTGGGATATGGTTTAAGTCCACGCCGTGCTCTTCGGCCATACGCCGTGCGAGAGGCGTGGCTTTCCGCGCTCGAGATCGCTCGCCGTCCGCTGAGGGTGAAACTGCTGCTGCCGCGCTCGAGGCCGAGAGTTCTTGCCTCGAACTTCGCGCTTCGCTCTCCTTCCGAGTCTGAGCCGGAGCTTCCTCCAGAACGGCCAGCACGTCGCCAATCTTGACGGTCTCACCTTCTTGGCGCTCGATGCGCGACAGCACGCCGTCCTTCTCAGCGCTGACTTCGAGGTCAATTTTATCCGTCTCGAGGGAAACCAAAACGTCGCCCGCGCGGACCGGGTCGCCTTCGTTCTTTTGCCAGCGCCCGACGGTAGCCTCCAGGACCGATTCACCGAGCTCAGGCACCAGGATTCTTACGGGCATGGCCGCTCCCTTTTGCAATTTCTCAATCTGATTTTTTAACCAGCACCATGTCTTCCATGCCGACGTCGAGCTGAGGGCGGAAGGCCTGATGGACAATGGCCTGCTGATTGGTTTCATGGCGGGCGAGCGAGCCCTCGGCGGGGCTGGAATTCCGCGACCGGCCCACATACCTCAAGCGGTATCGGCCCTCCGTCAAGCGACTCAAATAGGGGAGAGCATACTCCCAAGCGCCCATGTTCTCCGGCTCTTCCTGCACCCACAGAACCTCTTGCAACTGAGGGTACGACTCCAGGAGCGGCCTCAGGTCCGCTTCCGGGAAAGGATAGAGCTGCTCGATGCGACAGACAGCGATGGAGAGATTTTCAGCCCGCAACGGGCTGATGACCAAATCCACATAAATTTTGCCGCTCGAAAGTATTAGCCGCCACACTTCCCGCCGGCTTTCGGACCGCTCGGGGTCATCCATGACGCGCTGCCATCGCCCCTCGGCCAACTCCCGCGGAGCGGAGAGCGTCAAGGGATGGCGAAGCAGGCTTTTCGGAGTGAGCGCAATGAGCGGCAACGCATCCACTTTAAGGAGGGTGGCCTGAAGGCGGAGCAAGTGGAAGTATTGGGCGGCGGTACTGGGGTTGGCGACGCGCAGGTTAATTTCCGCGGCCAGTTGCAGGAAACGCTCGACGCGGGCGCTTGAATGGTCGGGGCCCTGGCCTTCAAATCCGTGGGGCAGGAGCATCACCAGCGAGGGCGTCAGGCCCCATTTGGCGCGGCCTGACGCCACGAATTCGTCAATCATGGTCTGGGCGCCGTTGACAAAGTCGCCGTACTGCGCTTCCCACATCACCAGGCGGCTCGGCTCCTGCAAGCTGTAACCAAACTCGAAACCTACGGCGGCAGCCTCGGTCAGCGGGCTATTGTGGATTTCGAAGGCGGCTTGGGCTTGGGGCAAACCCTGCAACGGGCAATAACGCTCGCCGGTTTCGTAGTCGTGCAGGACGGCGTGACGTTGGCTGAATGTTCCTCGCTCCACGTCCTCGCCGGTGAAGCGAATGGCGATGCCGTCGGCCAGGATGGAGGCCAGCGCCAGCTCTTCTGCGGTGGCCCAATCAATGGTCTTTTGATCCGGCGCCTCAAGAATTTTACGGCGGCGGTCGCGCCCCCGCGCCAGCTTGGGATGCAAATGGAATCGCTCGGGCAAGCGCAGCAATCCGGCGTTCAACTCACGAAGGCGGGTCAGAGGAACGGTCGTCTCGGCGTGACGGGCGGCGCCGGGCGGCGGGGGTTCCGGCAACGGCTCGACCGGCGCGGCGGTCACTTCCAGCGATCTCAGCGCCGCTTCCAGAGCCTGCATTCGCTCAGCCATCAGCTTTTCCACCTGCCCTTGATCCACTTGGCCCGATTCGACTAGCTTTGCTGCCCACAACGCGCGCACCGACGGATGACTGGCAATGCGACGATAAAGCTCCGGCTGGGTGAAGCTCGGTTCATCGCCTTCGTTGTGGCCGTGGCGGCGATAACCGACCAGGTCAATGACGAAATCTTTGTGAAACTTGGCGCGATAGGCGAAGGCCAGCCGCGCCACTTCCAGGCAGGCGACCGGATCGTCGGCGTTGACGTGGACAATCGGAATGCGGTAGCCGCGCGCCAAGTCGCTCGCATAAGGGGCGCTGCGAAAATCCGCAGGCAGGGCCGTGTAGCCGAGCTGGTTGTTGGTAATGATGTGCAGCGTGCCGCCGACCGAGTAGCCGGGCAGACGGTAAAAATTCAGCGTCTCCGCCACGATTCCCTGCCCGGGAAAGGAAGCATCGCCGTGAATCAAAATGGGCAAGGTGAAGGTGGGGTCAAAACGCGGAGCGCCGGGTTGATTCACAGAGGTTCCGGTGGCGCGCGCCATGCTCAAGGCCACCGGATTGACCAGCTCCAAGTGGCTGGGATTGGGAGGCATGGTAATGACCAGGTCGGCGCGCTGACCTTCCCGCAGGGCGCGCTGCGCGCCCAAGTGGTATTTGACGTCGCCCGTCCAGCCCAAATCCTCCCGAAAATCGTGGGCGCGAACCGGGTCCTTAAACTCGGCGATAATTTGGTTGTAGGGCTTGTGGAGAATGTGCGCCAACACGTTGAGCCGGGCGCGATGCGCCATGCCAATCAGAACATGCCTCATGCCGGCTTCGGCCGCGCCGTTAATTACCTCGTCCAGAATGGGAATGAACATGTCGAGCCCTTCCACGGAGAAGCGGGTTTTGCCGGGGAAGGTGCGGTTGAGGAACCGCTCGAAGGCTTCCACCTGGGTTAGCCGGTCAAGGAGCGCTGGCCCGTCCACGGGGGCCGCGGGAGGACGAAACGCGCCGGACTCAACGGCATCGTGCAGCCAGTAGCGTTCTTCCGGGTCGCGCAAGTGCGCATAGTCAAAGCCGATCGTCGAGCAATAGATTTGGCGCAGCGCCTGAATAACCTCCCAGGCGTTCGCCTTGCCGCTGGCGATGCGGCGAACAATGAGGCTGGCGGGCAGTTGGCGGAGGTCCTCCGCCGTAATGCCGTGGAATTCCGGGCGAAGGGTCGGATCGCTGGGAGGCGCGCTGCCGAGCGGGTCAATTTGGGCGTCGAGATGGCCGAACTTGCGGATGGATTCGGCGTAATTCACCGTGCCCACAATCTTGGCAATGCGCTCGGCGCTTACGGGTGCCTGTTCGGTCAAGCTGGACGGGGGGCCGTGGCGCTCGAAGAGAGCCCGCGCTGAAGGGTCCACCGAGTTTGGGTCGGCCTGGTAACGCTCGAAGAGCTCGAGAACATAACCTAAGTTGATGCCTTGGAATTCTTCCCATCCGGTCATGGTCGCGAAATCCTGGCTTGGCGCCGGGGCTGGGAGGTCAACCTCACGGTTGGCTGCAACCGACCGTTTCCCTCGTCCTCCGGAAATCTTGCCTCACCCATCGCCAGCCCCAACGCGAGCATAGCCCGAACCGGCTTCGGATGGCAACAACCCGGCGGCCTCTGCGATTACGTTGACATCTTGCGACTTGCCTTGCTGTGGCGTTTCTGCGCCGGCGATTGGCGGGGCTTCGGTTGGGCCGTCACTTCTGACCGTTGTGGCGAATGAGTTTGTCCACGACGTCAATCAGGGCGTCCAGGGGGAAGAGGTCTTCAACGGGCAGGCGCGGAAGCCTCTTGCGGCTGTGGGGCGCGGCGCTGGAACATCTCTTCGATCTGGTCACGATAATTTCCTTCCACGATGGCGCGGCGCGCTTTAAGCGTTGCTGAGAGCTCGCCCGATTCCACGGTGAATTCTTTGGCCAGCAGAACGATCTGGAGAATTCTTTCGTGCGGAGCCAGCCAACGACAGGCTTCATCCACCTGCGATTGCATAAAGGCCTGAATCACGGGATTGCCGACAAGTTCGCCACGCGAAGCGAAGGGAATGCCTTGCTGTCGCGCGTAAGCCTCGAGCGCCCCGAATTTCGGAACAACGAGCGCGCCCACAAATTTGCGAGCCTCCCCCAGCGCCACCAACTGGGCAACGTAAGGGTGGCCCTGGAAGAGATTTTCCAGGCGTTCCGGAGCAACGTATTTTCCGCCCGAGGTTTTGAACAGATTTTTCTTTCTGCCGGTTATCGTCAGGAAGCCGTTTTCGTCGAGCGCGCCGAGGTCGCCGGTGCGGAACCAGCCGTCCACAAACGCCAGGCGATTTTCATCCTCCAGATGGTAGTAACCTGGGCTAACGTTCGGCCCGCGCACCCAAATCTCCCGCCCAGTGTCGCCGAGCGCGCGCTCCACCTCTTCGCTGAGCCGGACCTCCACCCCAGGGATGACGCGGCCAACAGTGCCCAATCGAATCGCGCCCGGGCAGTTCACTGCAATGACGGGAGAAGTCTCCGTTAAACCGTAGCCTTCATAAACGGGCAGGCCGATGGCAAAGAAGAACTCCGCTAGGTCCGGGGCCAGCGGCGCAGCGCCCGAAACAAGAAATCTCAGGCGGCCGCCCATCTGGGCGCGGATTTTGGAATACACCAGACGATCGGCAAGCGTCCGCGCTAGCCGCAGTTCCCAGGAGGGTGCGCGGCCTTCACTGACAAGGCGGAAGTGCTTTCGTCCGACGTTTATCGCCCAAGCGAAGAGCCCCTTTTGCCACTCTGCTGCCTTCTCCAACCTTTCCAGGACATTGGCATAAACTTTTTCAAGCACCCGAGGGACTACCGCCATCACCGTGGGGCGCACCTCTAAGAGGTTATCCGCTAAGGCGTTGACGCTCTCGGCGTAAGCAATGGAAACCCCGATTGCCAGATAATAAAAATCGAACATCCTCTCATAAACGTGGGCGAGCGGGAGAAAAGACATCCCCACGTCCGACTTCGATAAAGGAAACAGGCCGTCGCTGGCGATAACGTTGGAAACGATATTTCGATGCGTCAAGACAACACCTTTGGGGCGTCCGGTGGTTCCCGACGTATAAAGAACGCTCGCGACATCCTCCGGACGTACCTGGGTAGCTGTTTCGCGAAGCCGGGCAATGAGTTCCTCCTCGCGACCCGGCTCAACCCGAACAGCGTCCTGCCACGATTGAACGCGAGGCTTCCCTGAATCGTCGGCGTCCATCGCAACGACGAAGCGGAGCGCGGGAATCGACGGCCAGACGTTCAAGACCTTTCCGACCTGGGCGCGCGTCGAGGCGACAATGCCTTCCGCGCCCGAATCGCGGAGAATATATTCAATATCCGGTTCAAGCAGCGTCGGATAAAGCGGAACCGTGGCGGCGCCCAAGCTGAGAACCGCGTAATCGGTTAGCGCCCACTCCAAGCGGTTTTCGCTCAAAAGCGCGACGCGGCTGCCCGGACGGATGCCCGCCCGCCTCAACCCGTCAGCCAGCGCCGCCACCGCGCGCAGGGCCTGACGCGACGAAATCCCTTGGTAACGGCCAGCGGTCTTCACCAGAAAGCAAGCCGGTGTGTCGCGGCTTTCTGTGGCCTGGAGAAACAACTCAGTTAGCGTCTTGAACGGCTTCATGGGCGCTCACGCACGCATTGAGAGTAGCCGCGAATCATCGCCATTCTAGCACACGGTCTATAGGAAATCTCAGGCTGTCGAGAGCCAAGCCGAGGCGTCGCCGCGCTTTCCTTTAGCCGAAATTCTTTCGCGAGCAAAGCGCAAGCTTTGGCTTGATTCTGTTTCTGCGCCGGGCCATAGTGGGGATTTGGGCCAAGTCAAATCGAGATGGATGCATCCCGCCGCCCCATAGCCGTGCAACAAAACCCTTCGAGCTACCAACCTGTGCGCTCGTCGCGCGGGACAACGATATCTTGCCGAGGCTGGCATCAGGAAGCCGCACTGCGCATGTTGATGAATAGCCTCGACGCTGAGGTCGCCGAGCAACCGCAGCTCCTGGTTGTAAATGGCAGCTCGGGCAAGGCCGCCAGAAATTGGGAATGCTATGCTGCCATCCGACAAGCTTTGCAAACCTTAAATAGCGACGAAACCTTGCTTGTTCAATCGGGCCAGCCGGCCGATGTCATCAAAACCCATCCCGGCGTGCCACGGGTCTTGCTCGCTGACATTGAACTCGAGAGGATGCAGCCGAACGAAGAGAAGTTCCAGGCGCTCGAGCGCGGGGGGCTGCTCAGTCGCTGGCGGCTGACCACCGCGGCCTGGACGGCCACTGGACCGCAAGGCATTTTGCCGACGCTGGATGAAACGCTCGCGACCGTGGCGAGCCGCCACTTCAACGGCGATCTTTCGGGGAAGTGGGTTGTGGCGGGCGGCATGGGAGGAGCGGGGGGCGCTCAGCCGCTCGCCGCGACACTCAACGGCGCGGCTTTTTTAGGCATCGAGGCCGACGGCGAGCGCATCCTTCGGCGCGTTCGTGCGGGTTACTGCGACATTTGCGTCAACCATTTGGATGAAGCCATTCGCCTGATGAAGAATGCGGTGCGCCAGCGGCGCGCCCTTTCGGTCGGCCTGATTGGAAACTGCGCGGAGGTACTTCCGGAACTGGCCCGCCGCGGCATGGTGCCGGACATTTTGGCCGATTGGACGTTGGCGCACGGTCAGTTGCAAGCATACATCCCAGCCGGAATGAACGCCGCGGAGGCGCCGGGGCATTACCGAAAAGATCCGGACACGTATCTGAAGCGAGCCTACGAATCCGTGGCCGAGCACGCTAGCGCGATGCTTGAATTCAAGAAACTAGGATCCCTCACGTTCGAGTTTGGCAATTATCTCCGGGCGATCGCTTACGCGGAAGGCGGCGTCAAAAATGCGTTCGACATTCCGGGTTTTGCCTCCGAGTATCTACCGTCAATCTCGAACAAGGGCCGTGGCCCGCTACGGTGGGTCGCTCTTTCCGGCGAGCGCGCGGATATTCGCTTGGTGGACGATTTACTCGTTGATCTCTTTCCCGACGATCTGCCGTTGCTTCGCTGGATTCGGCTGGCCGCGACCCGAGTGAGGTTCGAGGGACTGCCGGGGCGGGCTTGCTGGCTTTCCGAGGAGCAGCAGAGGTTGTTAGGGGTTCGGATCAATGAGCTTGTTAGCCAAGGTCATCTAAAGGCGCCGTTCGTGATTACGCCTGATCACTTCGATTGCAGCCGCGCTGTCCGACCGGCGAGCCTTGCGGAAGCCCGCGGCAGGGATGTTGTTAATGAGGAAAGCCTTCTGAATGCATTGCTCGCGGCAGACTCCGGGGCCGTTTGGGTATCACTCCAAAGCGGCGGAGCCAGTGGGGGGCGAGATGCGCTGAACGCCAGCCATGCTCTCGTGGCCGATGGCACACCTCAAATGGCGGGGCGTATCGAACGAGTCCTTAGCCTCAACTTCGCCCGCGGGATCCTTCGTTATCACGACGCAGGCAGCGTTTGACGGGCCAGGGTTGGAACACAAGCTGGCCGTAGCAACCATCCCATAGCAAGACCTGTGGCCCGCTGCCAGTCCCGCGAGACGGCTTTCGCGGGGAGAGGAGGGGTTAGCTCTTCTTCGACGTCACAGCAAAGAATGCGGCGGGTTTTTGCTCCACCTTCCGACCCTTGCACTTGGGACAAGAAGGGTGCCTTTTTTCATACTCGGCCAGCGTCAGGATAACGCTGAAGGTTTTCTTGCAGTTTTTGCAATAGAAGTCATAGTTGGGCATGGTTTCAGCCCCTCCAAAGAATCTGCGTACGGATGCTTGCAAAATATAGTGCCAGCTCCCACTGTTGCGCCGGTGTCCCCGCTGGCGCGTTTGGCGCTGTGGATCGCGCCGCTACAGAAAAGAGGCTTACTTTATTTTGCAATCCTCGGCAATTATTGTATCAGACCTTGCGGACACGCGCTCAGTGCGCGTGCCACCTCCGGCGATGACCCTTATCCGAGCCACCTTGAGCGATTGCCGGCCGAGGAGTACAACGCCGCGCGCGAAAGGTTCAAGCTCTATCAGGCCGAGCACATCGAAATTTCTCCCGTCCAGCGCGACGCCTCGCTCGCGCCCTCCGGCAGCGAGTGGCAAATGCTGATCCGCCAGATGAACACCATTGATCGAAATCTCGACCGTAAGGTTCGCCCGCTGATGCAGCTCCAGCGCGAACGGAAAGGCGGTGCCCAACGCGCTCCGCGCGGCCCAAGGCGCCCTCGCGCGCGCCACCAAAACAATCTATTAGACGAAGGGAAAATGCTTGCAACTCATTGAAAATAAGAGGCCGAATTTTGAAACAAACCCAAACGAAGCCAAATATTGCCCCGCAAACGTGCACTCCAACCCGGACTCGCGCCCGACGCGCCTCTGAACACGTTCTGGTCCGCCGGCGCAAAGAGCCGCCCGCCTCGCGGCATTTTCTATTGACTTCCATGCGAGGCAGTTATATAACCCGTGACGGGTATTCCCTGATACAGACACGCGGCACCTCGCGCGCGAGGTGC
>JAJYNF010000198.1 GCA_021786455.1 Acidobacteriota bacterium | reverse complement strand
GGGGCGATCGGGGCGGCGGGCGTGGCATGTGGAAGGGCTCCATTCTGCGCCATGACGCGGGATGGGTACCGGCGAGCGATGGCGCCTGGGCTGAAGTACGCGAAGGGATTCCGAATAGGCCGAGGAACAAATTCGCGCGGGATCAGATCAATCCGGACACCCGGCACTTGGGGACGAACCTGAAACGCCGGCCAGCCCTCCAGATCGGCAACGACGCGGACGACGGCGGACGGCAAGCTCTTCCACTGGCCGACTCGAATTTCTCGAAGCGCCATAGAACGTACCGAATAACGGCTGGGCAAGCGGCCGCGTTGAGCGTCGTCCAAGTCGAGCACCAGGCGCGGCGGACGACCCAGCGAGAAAAAGTGATATGGGATGGAGCGTGTGGTCGCGACGTCCACCCGTGTTGCTCCACCTCGGTTGGAATGAATGGAAACATTTGAAACAGTGGCCAAGCGGTTTTGATGGCTCCTCTCCCACAGCAGCCCCTGGGACACAGAAGCGTCCGGCAGGTGGTCCGGGATGGGTGCGACGGGGGAAACAGGTGGCGGCGCGGCGGCGAACCGGACAGGCGCTCCGGCCAACATCGGCTGCCTCGGTGGGATAAAGGATGAAGTCCGGGTGGCTGATTTTACCGCCCGCCGCGAGGTAGGCACACGTCTCGAATCGCCTGGGATCGGGCCAAAATCGCGGCCTGCTGTCTTGGCGGGCGCTTTGGCAAGCTCCGCCGCCTTAATGACCTCGTTGGGTCGTTGCCGCGGAGAAGGTGCCGCGTCTGCCCCGGTCGCCCTTGCAGAGAGCAAAATGCGGACCCCGGAGGGTTGCGAAAACACTTGACAGTTAGGATGGCCGCGGAGGTCCGCCACCACTCGAACGATCGAGGGATTGCCTGCTTTCCACTGTCCGACGCGAATCCGCTTCAAAAGCTTTGAATGGCCGGGAAAGACCTGCTGCCGTACCCCTTCGCGCGTCCCGATAAAATCCACGACTAAGCGTGAAGGGTTGCGGAGACCGAAAAAATGATAGAGAACAGGCTCAGTCGTCGTTACGTCAACACGAACTTCGCTGTTCGTCTCTGTTCTTATGCGAAGGCGCGAGACCAAAGTTGGAGCATTCGCGCTCCGTTCTCCGAAAGAAGGGTTGAGGCGCGAACCCCCTCCCGTCGAATCAAACCTTGCTTTTGGAGACTCGCGCCGAGTTTGGGCCCGGAGCCGGCCTCCGCTCATTACTCCCGCCACAAGCAATGGAGCAATAGCTAACGGCTTAAAAGCTCCGTTCAGCATCACGCCTCACTTAAAACTGCCCGGTCGCCTCTCCCCACCATAGGATTCTGCCCCCCCTCCAAGCACATTGAGCAGTATATAAGGCCCTCCACAGCGGATGTCAATTAGTCATCCCGGCTTGCTTGGCGCGAGCTTCGTCAGCAGCTCCCGATGACACCGGCTTTTACATTCTTTCGGGAATTTCAATGCCGAGGACATCAAGCGTTTGCGCAAGAGTTTGGCTGACCACAAATACGATAAAAAGCAAAAAGGCTTGCCGCTCGGGATCGGGTTCGCTCAAAACGTGGTAGTGGGGGTAGAAATTGTTGAAATTCTGTGCCAGGCGGAATGCGTACTTGGCCACAATCGAAGGCTCGGCGTTCGTGATGGACTCCTCGACGGCGAGTTCGAGTTGCGCGGCCAGCGCCGTCAACTGCCAGAAGGCCAAACCGCTTTGGCCTGCAAAGAGGGGACCGAGCTGCGTCTTGCCGATTTTTTCGCCCAGCGAGCGAGGGTCAAAGGCCGGCTGTGTTTCGGCGTACTTGCGGAAGATGTTCCGCGCGCGCACGGCGGTGTACTGAAGATATGGCCCCGTTTCACCCTCAAAGGCGAGGGCGTCTTTGAAATCAAAGGCAATGGCCACGCGGCGCGAAAACTTGGACAGGAAGTAGCGTAGCGCGCCTATGGCAATCATTCGGCCATAGGCCAGTTGCTCGCCAGGATCGTCGGTCATGCGGCGAGAGCGAACCTCCTCTGTAGCCTTCTCAATCAGCATATCCATCAAATCGTCGGCTTTCATGCCGAGCCCCTTGCGCCCCGAAACCTCCACGTAATTCTGCTCGCGTTCCTCCGGGGAAAGCTCGTAACCCAGCTCCTCCGCGCAGGCCGGAGAAAGGCTCACCACCTCGTAGGCAAAGTGATGCAGGTGGGCGGCTGCCTCACGGTGGCCCATCGCTCGCAGCGCGGCAGCGACCACGGCTTGCAGGTAACTCTGCCGCGTGTCAATTACCGAATAGACTTGGCTCGCATGGCCAAACGCGAGCGCGTCGGCGTGGCCCTCTGCGGATGTCAACCAAAGGATCCGTCCACCGGGATATTGGTAGAAAGGAGCGTAGTTAAAGTCCTTGCCCAGCAGGCCGAACTTCCACAAATGGTAGGCGATGTCTTTGCCGACGTAAGTCACCGTGCCGTTGGAACGCACGATGATTTTGACGTCTTCGTTTTCTTCGCCCGCGCGGCCGCCTCCGTCGAGACTCATCACCCAGCAGCCGGCGTTCTTGCCTTCGGTTTCGTAACGGATCGCTCCGATGCGCTTCATTTCCTCAAACGCAGCTTTCCAGAAATCGAGCCGAAGAATTTCACTTTCTTCGACGAGCAGGTCGTATTCCACATTCAGGCGCAGCATCGTCGCCAAATGTTTTTTGACGATGGCGGTGGAAACGATTTTGGCGACGGCGGCGGCCTCGCCTTGCCTTTCTTCAATCGCCTTCAGCGTTTCGGTGCGAAGCGCCACCGCGGACTTGTTTTCATCATAATGGCGCGAAACTCGGGCGTAGAGGTCCCAGCAATAGTAATCAAAGCGAATGCCAGGGTCATCAACGAGAACTTGAACCTCTGCTGAGGTCTTCCGCTCAAGATACAAGAAGCCTACCGTCACGTCGGCAACCTGAACGCCGGTGTTGTCAATATAGTTTTGGATTTCGACCGAATGACCGCGAAATCGGAGGAGACGCGCGAATACGTCGCCCAAGACAGCGTTGCGAAGATGGCCAATGTGCGCGGCTTTGTTGGGATTGATGCTGGTGTGCTCGACCAGAAGCTTTCCGGGGCGCGAGACGGCGGCAGCTTGCTGGCCGCTGCGCCGGCGGAAGAGCTCGGAAGCGAGCGCGGCGCGGTCAAAATGGAAATTCACG
>JAJYNF010000028.1 GCA_021786455.1 Acidobacteriota bacterium | reverse complement strand
GGGAGCTCCTCCCGGCGACCTTTACATCATCACTGAGGTCGAGCCGCACCCGGTTTTCGAGCGCAAGGGGGACAACATTTACGTCAAGGTTCCGATTACCGTCACCGAAGCTGCGTTGGGTGCGAAGGTGGAGGTGCCGACGATTGACGGCCCGACGACCATCCGGATTCCGCCCGGCACGGTCGCTGGGCAAAAACTTCGACTGCGCGGCAGGGGCGCGCCGTCGCTGCGCGCCAGCGTCCGAGGCGATCAATTTGTCGAGGTCGAAATCGTCGTCCCGAAGATCGCGGACGAGCGAAGCAAGGAAATCCTGCGCGAACTGGCGCGCCTGAACCCCGAAGACCCGCGCACCGAGTTGCTGAGGCGCGGGGCAAAAGGATGAAGAAAGAAGTCAGGAATCAAAATGGAACGGCTTAGCCCGGGGCACTCTGCGAGCTCGGGCATTTTACGTTCAGTCCCTTGCCCGCCGACTTTCGGCTCCCGGCTCCTGTCTTCTGGCTCCTGTTGTTGACATGGCCAAACGAGGACGCAAAACTCGCGGCAAGGCCGGCTACATGATTTCAGCCGTGGCCCAGATGTACAACATCCATCCGCAGACGCTGCGCCTCTATGAGCGCGAAGGTCTTCTCGCGCCCTCGCGCAGCCAGGGCAACACTCGGCTCTACACTGAAGAAGATTTGGAAGCCCTGGAGACCATCCTCAAGCTGACGCGCGACCTCGGCGTCAATTTGGCGGGCGTTCAGATTATCATGGACATGCGGCGTCGGATGGAGGACGCGCAAAAGCAGATGCAGACCTTCGTCGAGCTTGTCCGCAATGAACTATTGACCCGCGGCGGCGCGTCGCCTTCCTCGGACGCTCTCGTGCATGTTGGCCCTCCTTACATCATCCGCGCGCCGGAGCCACGCCAGCGCAAATCTGGCTAGCTCCCCACTCGGATGAGCATCGCTCTTGCTAAAACTGGGGGAGGGCAAGCGCAAAGGATTGCTTGACAGGAGGGTTAGACGGATGCTTGTATCTTGGGCTTTGCATCCAAGGGTTCTGGGCCGATGGCGGCGAAGCTTTCAAGGCCCAATATAGGGCGGAGGGACGATATTGACGATTCACTGGAAATTGAATAAAGGACACCAAAACGAACATTTTCGACCCGCGCCAACGGCCGCAAAAATAAGGTGGAAGCTGGTTGGCCAAGGGCTGTTGAGTTTTTTAATCGTCTTGGCGTCTCAGGCTCGCGCGGGAAATTGGTTGACCTTCGGGCACGATCCGCAACGGACCGGCTGGGCGCGGGGCAATGACGCGCTGAGCGTCAAAAACGTCGGCACCCTCGAATTGAAGTGGAAGAGCAAGTTGGATAACCAACCGTTGTCGCTCACGGCGCTGACCGCCCCGCTGGTCGCAAGCGGCGTGACCACGCCCGAAGGAGTCAAGACGCTCGTTTACGTGGCGGGTAGCTCCGATCATGTCTTTGCTCTGGACGCCGACACCGGAAAGCTAGTCTGGAGCGTTACCTTCCATAGTCCCGTGCTCCCGAAGAATCCCGGCATGTGGCTCTGCCCGAACAATCTGAATGCCACGCCGACGATTGATCGGCGCGCAGGCATTATCTACGTGCTCGCCGCCGATGGAAGGCTTTTCGGTCTCGGTCTCGGCACCGGTCGAATCAAGTTTGGCCCGATTCAATTTGTTCCGCCCTATTCCAAGGACTGGAGTCTGAACCTCATTCACGGTGTCATTTACACTTCAGTCTCTCAAAACTGCTCCGAGACGCAATCCGGGATATATGCCATGGACGTGCGGCACCCGATGCGTCCTGTCATCCATGACCTGCTCGTAGCCAAGAAAGGCGGCGCGGGTATTTGGGGACGCGGTGGTGTGACGGCGGGCGAAGGGAACCGAATTTACGCCGCCACCGGCGACGGTCCGAATGACCCAGCAGCGGGTGAGTATGGCAGCAGCGTCATCGCCGTGAAGATACCGGCCCTGAAGGTCGAGGACTACTACAGCCCCAATGATTACGCGCTGTTGACACGTTACGACCTCGATATTGGAGCTTCGAGCCCTGTCTGGTTCGCGCACGGGAAATATCACCTGTTGGCGGCGGGTGGCAAAGGGGGGACGCTTTATCTCCTCAATGCCGACCGGCTGGGCAGCGGAGACCATCAAACCCCGCTCGAGACTTTGCGTCTCTCGAACGACCAGCGAGCCTACGAAGAGAATGGCATTTGGGGCGGCTTTGCCACCTGGCGGGACCCGCAAGGCGAAACTTGGCTTTACGTTCCCGTCTGGGGTGCAATTTCCAAAAACGCGCCACAATTTCCACAAACCCACGGCCCCGACCCGGACGGCTGTTTGATGGCGTTCAAGGTGGGGTACGATGCGCACTCCCAACCAAGGCTTGTGCCGGAATGGGTGTCGCGCGACTTCAACCGACCGGAGCCACCCGTTGTCGCGAATGGCGTCGTATTCGGCCTTTCAACCGGTGAAAATCCTCAGCAGACCGCAGGCGCGGCAGTGGTTTCAAAGCCGGGCCATTTCGGCAACCGCATTTTAACCAATCAGGAGCGGATGGAGAACACTCGACATGCAATCCTCTATGCTCTTGATGCTCGGACCGGCAAGGTGCTCTACTCGAGTGGGGATACGATAACGAGCTGGGTGCACTTCAGCGGCCTGGCCGTCGCGAATGGCCGCATCTACGCCGTGGATCACGATTCCCAGGTCTATTGCTTTGACCTTAAAAAATAAGCCGCGGTCCCCGAGCGCCCTGCTCGCCTAACTTCACAAGGCTCCTGACCGAGGCCGCTGGCTATGATCAAATGCCGAATATTTAGCGGGGCAGACGATATAACCGCAGGGCGTTGTTTTCCCAGACGTCGGCCTGCTCATCGGCGGATAACTTTCCGACATAGTCGCGGGCGATCTGGATGACGTTCGAATAGGTTGCGGCCAACGTACAAACCGGCCAGTCGGAGCCGATCATAATCCGCTCTGTTCCAAAGCATTCGAAAACGGCGTCGAGGTAGGGCTCGAAGTCGGAGGGTTGCCAATTCTTCCAGTCGGCTTCGGTGACCATGCCGGAAACCTTACAGAAGACGTTTTCAAGGCTTGCCAACTGGCGCAGGTCGGCAAGCCAAGGATCGAGTTTGTGCTGCTTGATGTGCGGTTTTGAGATGTGGTCCAAAACA
>JAJYNF010000309.1 GCA_021786455.1 Acidobacteriota bacterium | reverse complement strand
CCACGGGCATCGTGCGGAAGACGAAATCGGCACAACCCTCTTGATCCGTGCTAGGGGTGCCGCCCGAACCTGGCCTGCGCAGGGGCTAGCTCTCCGCGCGGTCACCAAGAGCGAGGACTTCGCGCCGACGCCTTGGCCGTGCTAAGGTGAATGAGCGCAGGGATGAGGCAAAGCAATGACCTGGTCAAAGCAAAGGGCTCTGGATTCAATTCGCGAGCTCGGAGTGATTTCGATTGTGCGTGTTTCATCGGGCGAGGATGCGGCGCGAGCCGTCGAAGCGATTGTGAAAGGCGGATTGAATGTAGTTGAAATTACGATGACCGTCCCGCATCCGCTTCGCGTCCTGGAGCGTGTGGCGGGGCAGATGGGCAACCAGGCTTTGATCGGCGCCGGGACGATTCTTGATCCCGAGACTTGCCGCGCAGCGATTCTCTCCGGCGCCGAATTCATCGTTGCGCCTTCGGTCAATCCCAAAGTCATCGAAACGGCCCAGCGTTACAGTAAGGGGGTCATCCCCGGAGCGCTGAGTCCTACGGAAATTGTTCTGGCGTGGCAGCGCGGGGCGGATATGGTCAAAATCTTTCCCTGTGAGCCGGTTGGAGGTCCGCGCTATATAAAAGCTCTCCGCAGTCCGTTTCCTCACATTGAGTTCGTTCCGACGGGAGGTGTGGACTTGAAAACCGCGCCGCAATATATCCAAGCAGGGGCAGCGGCGGTGGCTGTCGGGGGTGAACTGGTTAACGCGGCCGCGCTGCGCGAGGGCAAGTTGGAAACCATTACGGAAAATGCTCGCCGCTACGTCGAATCCATCCGCTCCGCGCGCCAAACCGCCCACTAACGTGGCCAGCGCGACGCCAAGCGCGTTCCTCGAGGCGGGGTTCTCTTTGGCTTGAGCGAAATACGATGAGCGGTCGCTAGGCCAGAAATCGCGCACCCGCCGGGTTGCCGCCGCGCGGCGAAAGGGTTGAGATGCCCACTTATAGGGTTCGGCTGAAAGCCCAACGGGAACTTGCCGCCAGCACGCTGGGTTTCTACTTCGAGAAGCCGTCGGAGTTCGCTTATCGGGGTGGGCAGTTCGTCAATCTAACACTTGTGGATCCGCCGGAGACCGATGCAGAAGGCAATACGCGGGCATTCACACTTTCAAGCGCGCCGCACGAAAACAACTTGATGGTGGCGACGCGAATGCGGGATAGCGCCTTCAAGCGGGCGCTCAGCCGCCTGGCGCCGGGCACGGAGTTAAAACTTGCCGGGCCTTACGGCAATTTCATCTTGTCAACCGAAACCTCCCGCCCGGCTGTTCTCTTGGCGGGAGGAATTGGCGTCACCCCGTTCCGAAGCATGGCGCTGGAGGCAATTCATCGCGGATCGGCGCGCCTGATTTTTCTCTTTTACTCCAACCGACGGCCGGAGGACGCAGCCTTTCTCGAGGAGTTAACCCAAACGGGGGAAGCGAATCCGAATTTCCGCTTCGTTCCCTTGATGACACAGATAGAAAAATCGAACCGAGTTTGGAACGGTCCCACGGGCCGCCTGGGAGTCGCAGGGCTTCAGCGCCGGCTGGGCAGCCTCGATGGCGCTGAATACTATCTTGCGGGGCCTCCAGGCTTCGTCGTTGCGCTCGGAGCGGAGTTAAGCGCCGCCGGCATCCCGGCGCAGGACATTCGCGTGGATGAATTCGACGGGTACAATTGATACCTGTCCCCTCCGGCAACGGTTGAGGGAAAATGCCATTCCGCCATATTGGTTTGACGGCAGAGACCGGCGAGGGGTTATAATCCATCTTACATTCCCCTTCGAGGTCTTTCGGTGACGGTTGATGAGGAGTTGAACAGACTCGAAGATAATATTCGCCGCCTGAAGATCGAGTATGAATCTTACTTTAACGGCGGAACGCCTCGCCCACCCCAGGATACGTTGTATCGCGTGGAACAGACGGTCAAGAAGTTTTCTAGTGATGCCAGCCAACTTAACTTTGCGCAGCGATTTCGCTTAAACCAACTGGTCCAGAAATACGCGGTTCATAGCGAGCTCTGGCGGAGGAAATTGCGTGACAAAGAAGAAGGCCGCGAGACCGTTCCGCGCCGCCGTCCGCCGGAAGCTTCAATCCGAGTCGTCTGCGCAAACCCGGATCTCGAAAAGGAAAAAGTGAGCCAACTCCTGAGCGCGCTGCTCGAGGCCAAACGCCGCGTTGGCGAAAGCACGGATCGCCTAGACCCGGCGGCCTTCTACCGATTTGTCCGCGAGAAAACCGCGCAACTCAAGCAGACACTGGGCTGCCAAAAGGTGCAATTCACGGTATCGGTGGACGACGGCCGGGTTAAGTTCACCGCGGTCAAAGCGGAATAGCACTGAAAGCTTGCTGCTCCCTGCTTCGCCTGCGAACGACCCGGGACGCCGCTTTTTCGGGGAGCGTTTCATCAGGAAGTCTGCTTGACAAATTGTGGGCCAGCGGAGCCACAACAAACAGGAGCCGATGAGAGGTATGGACATGAAGAAGATTGCCCGCGCATTGCTGAGTGTCAGCGACAAAACAGGGATCGCGGACTTTGCCGCCGGGCTGTCCAACATGGGCGTTGAAATCATCTCGACGGGTGGCACCGCTCGGCTGTTGAGGGAAAATGGCATTTCCGCGCGCGACGTTGCTTCGATCACGGGATTTCCGGAAATACTCGATGGCCGCGTCAAGACTCTGCACCCGCGAGTCCATGGGGCTATTTTGGCGGTTCGGGCCAATCCCGAACACCAAGCGACCCTCAAAACTCATGCCATCGAGCCCATTGACCTCGTTGCGGTTAACCTTTATCCGTTCGAGCGAGTTGCGGCGACCGAGGGCTCTTCTTTAGAACAGCTCATCGAGAATATTGACATTGGCGGGCCGGCCATGATCCGGTCGGCAGCCAAGAACTTTGACGATGTCGCCATAGTCGTTGATCCTGCGGATTACGGTCCGCTCTTGGATGAAGCCCGGCAAAGCGGTGTCAGCATTTCCCGTGAAACGCGATGGAGACTCGCCCGCAAGGCCTTCGCGGCAACCGCCGCCTACGATAGCTTCATTGTCCGCGTGCTCGAACAGCGGGCTGGGCAACCGTGGCCTCAGCACCTGAGCCTGACCTACCCCAAAGTCATGGACCTTCGATACGGTGAAAACCCGCATCAGCAAGCCGCGCTCTACCGCAATCCCATCGCCCAGGGACGCGGCCTGGCCTTTGCGCCACAACTGCAAGGGAAAGAACTCTCTTTCAATAATCTGGTGGACCTCGAAGCCGCTTGGCGGCTCGTCGAGGAATTCGCCGAGCCGGCAACGGCAATCATCAAACATACCAATCCGTGCGGCGCCGCCACGGCCCCCACGTTGGTGCAGAGTTACCACGCGGCGCTCAACGTCGATCCAGTCTCCGCTTTTGGTTCGGTGATTGCTTTCAATCGGCCACTGGATGGTCCCACGGCCGAAGCCTTATCTAAATTGTTTGTGGAGGCCATCATCGCTCCCGGCTTTTCGCCCGAAAGCCTGGAGCGGCTGGGTGCCAAAAAGAATTTGCGTTTGATGGATATGTCCGCCCACCAGGACGAAGAGGGCTGGCAATTCAAGACCATTGGTGGCGGCTTGCTGGTTCAGACTGCTGACACGCTGGCGGAGGACCCGAAGGAGTGGAAATGTGTTACCCAAAGGCAGCCTTCCGACGATGAGCTCCGTGCGCTGGCCTTTGCCTGGCGAGTGGTCAAGCACGTCAAGTCGAACGCCATCGTGTTGGCGCAAGCGGGAGTCTTGGTCGGCGTGGGCGCGGGTCAGATGAGCCGCGTGGATGCTGTCAAATTGGCCATCTGGAAAGCCCGCGAACTCCAACATGAAGTCCAGGGCAGCGTCGCCGCATCGGACGCCTTCTTCCCTTTTCCTGACGGACTGGAGGCCGCCGCTGAGGCGGGCGTGACAGCAGTCATCCAACCGGGCGGCTCGGTGCGTGATGCGGATGTCATTGCTGCCGCCAACCGATCGGGCGTTGCCATGTTGTTGACCGGACGCCGCCACTTCCGCCACTGAACCCATTCGCCGTCGGGCGGCAGGTCAGCGAAACCTTTCCCAACTCCGCCCGCCCAGTTTATCCCGCCGGTATCTGAGACCCGAGACGCGACACGTCTAGGCAGATCGGCTTTTAGGATTTCTGGGCGTAATAGCCTTGCCGCGCCTCGATTCGGTACTTTATGACCTTCCCCTTCTGATTGACAATTTTCAGAGGAGCGCCATCGGGCGCAACCAGCTCTACTCTCAGCTTGTGGTACTTGCCGTTATGGGTGGGATTGGTGGGAATGAAGCCCAGGCTGTATTCCTGCCGAAGCTCGGCGGCGATTTGCCGATAGATTCCCGGAAGCTGACCGGAAAAGCGCGGGAAATACGCCTCGCCACCCGAATATTTCGCAAAGGTCGTCAGCGCGTTGCGCGCCTGGAGGCTATCAATGTTACTGCCGTAGCGCACGGTCACCCAGGAGAGAATGCTGATCGGATAAATGGGTGTGTTTGAGGCTTTAATGATCTTAAGCATTTCGCCGTAAGTAATCTTGCTGAACGTATCAATGCCCGTGCAAATGACGATGATTCCCTTGCGCCCTTGGATATTCTGCATCCGGTCAAGAGTGAAGTTGATCGCGTCGTACAGGTTGGTTTCGCTAAACCCCGGAATGCGCAGGCTGTCCAATGCCGACTTCACCGCGTAGCGGTTATGGGTAAAATTCTGGATGATGTGGGGCCGCATGCCAAAGGAAACCACGGCAACCCAATCTTGGGGCCGCATGAAATTCAGAAATTGGTATGCATCCTCCAGCGCGAGATAGAGGTAGCCCCACCACTTGTTGCTAAATTCAACCAGAAGACAAACCGTCATCGGCGCAGAGACGGTGGAAAAATTGGTTATGGTTTGTGGAACACCGTCATCATAGATACGAAAATTATCTTTCTGGAGCCCTGGGATCGGGTCCCCGTTATTGTCCGTGACCAGAACGTTGACGTTCACCAGATTCGTGCTGGTGGAGAGCGTATAGACGTTCTTGGGATTAATCTTTTGTGGCTTGCTTTCCTGGATAGGCTGATTCACATTGCCTGGGGTCGGTACCGGAGCGGAAGGGGAGGACTTCTTAGGGGAATAGATCGTCTCGCCGGATTGCGAGCCCGGCCCTGAAGATTGGCCGTTTTGCGCATGGGCCCGGATAACCCAAGCCGTCACCCCTAGGGCAACGGCCATTCCCACTACTACCAGCGAGATTCGTTTTGCCGTCATCGTAATTCCTTGCTTGCCAACCCCAGCTTCCTATGATGCCATTCACACACGCGCGGGTCAACTCGCCACGAATAGAAATACTGTACGGGTCAAGGGGGGCGACTGGCGCTCCAAATCTTCCGCGCGGCTCTCGATGTGAGCGCGGAACTCTCCTTCCATCTCGCGCTCGACTCGCGAGCGGTGAAAGACGAAATCCCAAAATGCCCGGAGCGATGACCAGAGCTTCATGGCGCCTCCGTCTCTCACCTGCGGGTCTCAACTCCGCCCTGGCAGGTTTCAAACCCGCCCCTACAATTCGGCAGCGAGCGCCGCGCCGATCGCCGCCGCGAGACGCTGCCAGCTTTCAGCCTCCTGCCGCAGCCGTTTTCGTCCCGCCGTCGTCAGCTCGTAATACTTGGCCCGCCGGGCTCGATCACTAAGGCCCGTTTGGAAATCTGCTCGATTCGCAGCAGCACACCGTAGCCGTGCAGGGGGCCAAGCGACACGGCTTTCAAAACCAGGAGGTCAAGCGTGCCGGGAAGGATTTGCGCGCGGCGTTCCATCGAGAATCCTAAGGTACTTAGGGTGGAAACTCTATATCTGCCTCGCTGCAACGCAAGGGTTAATAATTGAGGGCTTGCTCCAGATCGGCAATCAAATCCTCCGCAGCCTCAATGCCGACGGACAGTCGCACCAAGCCATCCGTGACGCCCATCGCCAATCGCTGATCGCGCGGCACGGCGCGGTGGCTGGTGGACGCGGAGTGGACGATGAGCGATCGAGTATCGCCCAAACTGGCGGCGCGCGCGAAGATCTTCACTCGGTCCATCACCTTCTTGCCGCTCTCGTACCCTCCTTTCACTTCAAAGCTGATCATCGCGCCAAAGGCTTTCATCTGCCTTTTCGCCAATTCGTGCCCCGGGTGCCGCGCGAGGCCGGGATAATTCACGCGTTCGACCTTTGGATGCCGGGAAAGAAACTCGGCGATGTTTTGCGCATTCGCGCAATGCGCGGGCATTCGCAAATGGAGCGTGCGGATCCCGCGCAAAATCAGCCAGGCGTTAAACGGACTTAGGACGCCGCCGAAGTCTCGGATGACTTCGTGGACCAATAGAGAAATATACTCCTTCGGTCCGGCCACGGCGCCTCCCATGGCGTCGCCGTGCCCGCACAGATATTTCGTGGCCGAGTGGACGACCGTCGTCACGCCCAACCCGAGCGGCCGCTGAAGGGCCGGCGAAGCGAAGGTGTTGTCCACCATGGTCGGAATTCCACCGGCGTGGCCCAGCGAGGCCAACCCCTCAATGTCCAAAATATCGAGCACGGGATTGCTGGGGCTTTCAAAGTAGATCAGGCGCGTGTTCGGCTGGATGGCTTTCTCAAAGTCTGCCACGCGCAAACTTCCGACAAAAGTCGTGGACGCTCCCATACGCGGCAGCTTCGTATCGAGAAAATGATACGCCGCGCCATAGAGCGAGCGCGAGGCCACAACGTGGTCGCCCGCCTTGATGTAACCGAGAATCGCCGTGGAGATGGCGGCCATGCCGGAGGCGGTAACCAGCGCCGCTTCGCTGCCCTCGAGGGCGGCGATCTTTTCCTCCAGCGCATGAAGGGTTGGGTTGCCGTAGCGCGTGTACATGTAACCCGGTTGCTCTTCGCCATAGATCGCGGCCATTTCTTCCGAATTCGCGGAGGCAAAAGTGGTCGCCTGGTAAATCGGCGTGTCGAGGGCTCCGGTCACCGGGCAAGGGGCCTCGCCCGCGTGCACGGCCAGCGTTTCAAATTGATAGTTCTTTTGCATCGGTCACCTCATCAAGAACAATCCTGCGGAATCGCGCCGCCCGCTAGCGTACCGCGTCTCGGCACCTAAGCGAAAGAGGTACGCGGACTCGTCGTCGCCGGGGTCTGACCGGCGGGCTCAGCCGTCCCGGGGGCTCCAAGTTCCTAGTTAGAGGTGTTACGATAATTTGGGGCCGCGTGTCATGGGATCAAATTCCAGACGTAATCTGGTGGGAATGGACCGGCGGGAGCTTGAACAGCTCGCGGCGGAGCGAGGGCAGCCGGCTTACCGCGGGCGGCAAATCTACACGGCCATCTACGCGAGGGGCGCGAGGAGTTTCGATGAGCTGACGGACCTGCCCGGCAGCTTCCGCGAAGCGCTGGCGCAGCACTACATAATCGCTTATCCCGAAATCAAGGGCCGGATTGCTTCGCGCGACGGATCGCTGCGTTATCTTCTGTCGCTCGAAGATGGCGCGCGCGTCGAGACGGTCTATATGCCGGAGGACAACCGCGCCACGCTGTGCCTTTCAAGCCAAGCAGGCTGCGCGGTGGATTGCCGGTTCTGTTTCACGGCGCTGCTGGGACTGGAGCGGAACCTGACGCCGGGAGAAATGGCAGGACAGGCGCTGGCCGTCATCGCCGACCAGCATCCCAAATCACGTCTTAACGTGGTCTTGATGGGCATGGGCGAACCGTTGCTGAATTTGAAGGCCGTTATGAAGGCGGTGCGCCTGCTCGCCGATCCCAGGGGCATGGGCATTTCCCTGCGCCGCATCACGGTTTCGACGGCTGGCATCGTTCCGAAAATCGCCGAGTTTGGCCGCGAGGCGGTGAGGCCGAAGCTGGCGATTTCTCTCAACGCTTCTACGGAAGAGCAGCGGACGGCCCTGATGCCGATCAACCGGAAATATTCGCTTCAGCAGTTGCTCAAAGCTTGCCGCGCATACCCGCTCAGGCCGCGCGAGCGGTTGACGTTCGAATACGTCATGATGGAGGGAATCAACGATTCGGATGACGATGCCGCGCGGGTGGCCGATCTGCTTTGCGGCATTCGGGCAAAGGTGAATCTGATTCCTTATAACGGAGGCCCTGCTCTGCCCTATCGTCCTCCGAGTCTCGACCGCGTCCTCGCCTTCCAAAAGGTTCTGTCCGACAAGGAAATCCCCGCTTTCATCCGAATCTCGCGCGGCCAGGACATCATGGCGGCCTGCGGCCAGTTGAGGCTGGCGAGCAGCGCGGAGCCAAACCGACAAACCCTCCCGACAACCCCCCAACAGTGCGTCGCTACGCCCGAATGCCAATGACAGCCATCATCCGCCCGGCTCGATCGCCTTCCTTCCGATAAGAAAAAAAATGGTCCGTACGGCTCGCCGTGCAGAAATCCGCCAGATGAATCCGCGACCCTTTAACCCCCGCCCGATTGAGCTGATCGAAGGCGACGGCCGCAAGATCCAAATAGGTCTTGGGTTCAGGAGAATGGCCGGGCGGCGACTTGGAAAGCCAGAGAAGAGACGCTGACATCGAGGAATTTCCATCAGTCTCATCAGGCGCATCGCGCTGGAAAAATTTGTGGGCATTCCGGAACGCGCCACTGAAGGCGTCGGCCACCTCTGGGCCGACTTCATAGCAGCAAGAGCGGATGGAGGGGCCGATGGCTGCGGTCAAGTCGGCAGGTTTTGAGCCGAAGGTTCGTTCCATTTCGCCGACCGACTTCTCGATGATGCGGGCGAGCGCTCCGCGCCAGCCGGCGTGGACGGCCGCGGCGGCGCGACGGCGAGTGTCCACCAGAAGAATGGGCATGCAGTCGGCGACGCGCACGACGAGCAGGATCCCCGGCTCATCGGTTATCACCGCATCGCCTTGAGGCTCAATCTCGAGGAAAGTATCCGCCAACGCGCTGCCACACGGCGTGTAAGCGAGGCCGGAGACCTTTGGATTCCGGACCACGTGCCATACGGTGGCGGAATGAATTTGCCGCAAAGAAGCCGGGAGAAAAGCCTGCGCGCCGAGAGCGCGATAGAAACGGTGGCGATTGCGGTCAATACGTCGAGAGTTGGTTGACGCGCCGTGGCCGAGCGAAAAGCCGCGCGGGCGACTCCCGGCCTTGTGGTCGGTGCGCGTGCTGAAGCCGTGAATCAGCCACGGAAGCCTGGAAAGCGCCGTGCATTCGAGCCACTCCAAGCCATCCCGCCGCACGAATTGATAAGCTTGTGTCGCCAACCGTTGAATATAGCACAGTGACGATGAGCGCTCCGCCCGCGTAAATTGAACTCTCAAGACCAATTTGATATGGTCACACAAAGGGGTAAATCTATTGCAGCGGGGGGGTAATCGTACTCATGCTTCTTTCAACTCGATTGGCGCAAAGAATTGCAGACCAGGCGGAGTTCTGCGGCGTGGGAGAATGAAGAGTATGATTGTAGGAACGGGCGTGGATATCGCGGAAACGCGCCGCATCGAGGAGGCGCTTGAGCGATATGGCGAGCGGTTCCACAAACGGGTTTATACGCCGGGCGAAATCGCCTATTGCGAGCAGTTCAAGAACAAGGCCGAACGCTACGCCGCCCGGTTCGCCGCCAAGGAAGCCGCCTTTAAGGCTCTCGGAACCGGCTGGGGGCAGGGCGTGCGCTGGCTGGACGTCGAAGTCACCCACCAGAGCAGCGGAAAACCCGAGTTGGTCTTCGCGGGCCGCGCTCGCGACGTGGCGAAGCAGTTGGGCGTGACGGCAGCCGAAGTTTCGATTTCACATGCCGACCGCTACGTGATCGCTCAGGTTATCCTGGAATCTAACTCCTGAAACCGGGTCGGAGCGATGTCATGGGCTCGGAACTATTGCTGACGCTGCTATTGGCGGCCTTTTCAGCAAGCGCCAAACCTCCCCGCGTTCCTGGGGGTTCGCCAGTGTTGCTGAGCAAGCGCGCCGCCACGCGATTGCTCATCCACCAGGTAATGCCCAAGTATCCTTCTGTGGCCAAGATCAATTACATCCAAGGTCCGGTTGACCTGCAGGTCGTGGTGACTCCCCAAGGGAAGGTCGGCGCGGTCCATGTGCTGCGTGGCGAAGCACTGCTGGCGGCGGCTGCATTGAAAGCCGTGAAGCGCTGGCATTATCGTCCTTACATCGGGACTCACGGTCCAGTGGGCTTTGAAACACGAGTGCGGGTGAAGTTTGCGCTCCGCGTGTGGAAGCTCGCCAAGCTGCCGTCCCATCCGGCGAAATTCTTGGCGCGGCAAGTGCGTCCGCCCCGGGTCGTTCGCGCTCCGGAAGCCGGATTGAAGGCGCATTGGGTCCGCATGCGAGTGTTAGTGGGAGAAAAGGGGAATGTTCTCGACGCCGAGCCGCTCGGTAAAGGCAACGACGACGTTGGCCTGGTCCATTCGTGGCACCGCAACTGGAGATTCCTCCCGGCCCGCTGGGGCAACTTAGCCGTTCCGTGGTACCTTGACGTGAAAGTTCCGGTTAGCCAAAGCGCCGGCGAAACCCCTCCGAATTCCTCTGCAAGGTGATAGGTGATGGCATATCCGTTTAAGAAAATCTCTGAAGTGTTAGCTGAAAGGGCGCGACCCCGTCGGGTAGAGGGATCGCTACGCCGAGCCGTCCGTGGATGGAAAGGTCTGGCGGTTTGTGCCCTCGGGCTGAACTTCGCCCCCATGGCGGCCGCGCCACAGGCAAGCCGTCTTCCCCCTCCATCTTCCTCGGCTCCCTTCAAATACGTGGGGGGAACCGAAAAATTCATGAGAGGCTGCCTGGGCCAGCTTGGCTTGACGGCTTCCACCATGGTTTTTACTTGCCCAGAAGGTTCGATTAAGATTCCGTACCGTTCGATTCTGCTGATGCAATATCGGGCAGACATTGGCCGAAAGGTCCGGCGCATGGAACTCCCTTGGCGATTCAAACCATGGCGAAGCGGTGGCAATCGCAATCGCTACTTCACGGTGGTCTTTCGCACTCCGCAGGGAAAGCGCGTTGTCGTTCTGGCTATCTCTCCGGTTGCCATGCGCCCCTACCTTGCTGAAATTGATCTCAAAGTTGGGCGGCGAGTCCAAGTCCAGAGCCATCAGAAGTACAATTAAACGGCTCGTATGCGGCATGTGATTTTCAGCGCGTTCCAGGTTTGTAGTAGAAATAGCCTTCGGGATTGCGAACCCGCATGCCGGGTCGCTTGACTCGAATCTCGATGCGATGAAAACCGGTCTGACTGAGGTCGTTTGGGACGTAAGCGAGTTCGTACTGCGTGTGGATTTCATCGGCGAGGCGAGCCAGATGTTGCACTAACGCCCGCGACGACCACTGGGAGTAAAGCCTCCCGCCTGTGAAACGAGAGTAGAATGCGAGCGGGCTGCTGAAAATCTTCGAATGGCCTAGCACCGTTCGCTGCACCTCGCCGAGAATCGGCCCGCCGGGAACTGGATTTTCCCAGATGCGGGTGTCCATGTCCGGCGTGTTGGGCATGCCGGGAACCGGAGGGCGCGCTACATTCGTGTCAATGGGGTTGGGCGGGGGAGGGGTCGGCTTGCGCTCCAGCAAAGCCTTAGCGCCGTTCAAATCAAGCCCGTAGATGGTTATTTGCGCTGCCGCTGCTCGCTGCACGACTTCGCGACGGGTTGTTTCGCTGCCCGAATCCCACCCATTGGAAATGGCGAGAATGATTCGCCGGTCCGGCTTGGGCTGGTGGTCGAGCAGATTGATGGCCTGCATGATCGCGTCATTCAGCCGCGCTTGACTGCCCTCGGCTCGAATATTTTTCAGAGCTTTTTCCAGCCGCGTGGAAGAGTTTGTGAAATCTTGGGCGCGCCGGATTTGGCGGTTAAACAATATGACGGCCGCTCGGCCCTCGGGACCGAGCAACATCTGGGTCAGCACGGGAACAACGAAGTCGAGATTTTTGACTAGCGGGGCCACCGCGTCGTTGTCCTGAACGAGGATCACGGCCGCAATCGGATGCTCTTCGTTATCAAAGCGGGTGATTCGTTGGGGGAGCCCGTTGTCATAGACACGAAAATCGCTCTCCCGCAAACCATAAACAATCCGGCCCGAAGAGTCGGTCACCGTAACCGGGGCGGTCACCAGGTTGGATTGGACTTTGATTGCTGCTTTTGAATCTGGCTGGACGCCGGAGGCCGTGCTCGTCCTGGCTACCGCAGTTTGGCCAAAGCCTGAAGCGACACTGAGACCCCACCCCAGCACGAAAATCATTCCCGTGAGGTTCAAAAGCGGTTGGTGTCGAGCTTTGCGCATCGCGCCTCTCACATGCTCCTCCACCTGTTAAGTTGGATGAAGGCCTTCGCGGCGACGTTGCAATCCAGCCCCACCCTTAGCTTCGCGGGCTCAACCTGGCCGCCTTTGCCGCACGGCCTCATACAACACCACAGCGGCTGCCACGGAGACGTTTAGCGATTCTACCGCATCGGGGAGGGGAATGCTGGCCAGCCGGTCGCAGGTTTCCCGTATCAGGCGATGCAGGCCCCGCCCTTCGCCGCCAAAAATCAGGGCGCAAGCGCCGCGATAATCGAGCTCGAAATGTGAGACGGCAGCGCCCGGTTCAAAGCCATAAATCCACGCGCCACCTTCCTTCAAAGTCCTCATGGCCTCCGCCAAATTGGGAACACGCGCCACTCGAGCGTGTTCGAGCGCGCCCGCCGCTGTGCGCGCCACCGCCGGCGAAAGCCCTACGGCGCGCCGCTCCGGAATGACAATGCCGTCCGCGCCCGCACCGACCGCCGTGCGAATCACTGCTCCGAGGTTCGCCGGGTCTTGCACTCCGTCCAAAACAACCAACAACGGCGTCGCGCTCATTTCCACCAGCGTTTCAAGACTGTCATAAGCCTTGGCAGCGCAAACCGCAAGGATATCCTGATGGCGCGTCGTGCCGGCCCGCCTCGAAAGGGCCGCGCGAGGCACAAACCGGATTGCAACGCCCCTCGCGCGGCAGCGATCAATGATTTGTTGCAAGCGCGGATTCGCGGCGCCTTCGGCAACCAGAACATGTTCGATCGGGCGCGACTCGACAGCCTCTTTCACCGCGTGAATTCCGTAAACGGGTTCGCTTCGGGTCACCGGAGGGTATTTCATTTCAACTCTTTGAGCTGGAAGCTGGGATATCGCCCGATGCGCCAGGGGAAACGCTGATGGGCAAGGCTGCTGCCGCCGCGAATTCCCGTAGCCGCTCGGCGCAGTTCTTGACATGCGTCTTCAGAGGTAGTTTCGCGCCCTCCTCAAAAATCGGGATGAGCTTTTCGAGCTCTGGTCCCGAAATTTCGCCCGTTAGGGCGACCCGGATGGGATGGAACAGCGCTCGGCCAGTTTTGCCCGTCTCCTGTTGCACGTCCTGCGCGATTTCACGGAAGCGAGAGTAACTCAAGCCGCCGCTTGCTTCGGCGAGTACTTTCGGGATGAAAGCAGCGAGGACCTGCCGATCGGCATCGTCTAAAGAGAAGCCGACCGGCGCCGCCGTGCCCAGGACCTTCGCCGCGTCGAACCGAAAGATTGATTGCGTCGCTGTCGGAAGCTGCGCTAGGGCGTCAAGATTCTTCAACACGGCATCCAGGACACGCTCGAGCCAGCCGACCACAGCAGGCAAGGCGGGTTCCGCAATAAACCCCGGCTGGGCCAGAAACGGCACGGCACGCTTTGCCAGTTCGGCCGGCGGTAATTGCTTCATGTATTGGCGATTCATCCACTTCAGCTTGCGGATATCGAACACCGCCGGGCTTTTGGTAATATGCTCAAGCGAGAATTGCGCGAGGAGCTCGTCGGTACTCAGAATTTCCGTTTCGCCGCCCGCGGGCGACCAGCCGAGCAGCGCGAGGTAGTTTCTCAAAGCCTCGGGCAGGATCCCCATTTCCCGAAAATTCTGGAGCGATGTCGCGCCGTGCCGCTTGGAGAGCCGGGCGCGGTCGGGACCCAGGACGGTCGAGAGATGCGCGAAGTCGGGCGGCGTCCAGCCAAAGGCACGATAAACCGCAAGCTGACGCGGGGTGTTGGAGATGTGATCGTCGCCGCGAATGACGTGGGTGATTTCCATTTGGTGGTCGTCAATCACCACAGCAAAGTTGTAGGCGGGGTGACCGTCCGAGCGGACAAGAATCAGGTCGCCCATGACCTCGCTGGAGAAACTCGTCTCGCCGTGAACGAGGTCGCGCCAGCGGTAGATGCCCTCGGCAATTCTCAATCGAATGGCCGCCGGCTCACCCGCGGCGCGCCGGCGCTCGGCCTCTTCGCGCCCGAGGACCCGGCAGCGCCCGGAATATCTCGGCTGACGGCCCGATTTGAGCGCCGCCTGGCGCTCGGCTTCGAGCTGCTCCGGCGCGCAGAAGCAATAATATGCGTGGCCGTCTTGAATCAGTTGGCTTCCGGCCTTGGCGTAGATTTCCAGGCGCTCCGACTGGCGATACGGGCCGTAGGCGCCGCCCTTGTCCGGCCCCTCATCCCAACCGAGGCCGAACCAACGCAAATCCTCGATCAGTTGCGCTTCGTAGCGAGCCTCCGATCGCTCGATGTCTGTGTCCTCGATGCGCAGCACGAAGGCGCCCGAATGATGCCGGGCGAAAAGCCAGTTGAACAAAGCCGTGCGCGCGTTGCCGACGTGGACGTATCCTGTGGGGCTGGGGGCGAAGCGAACGCGGACGTTTACCATGATAATGACGCCTTTAGGGGAAACTAGCACAACCGCCAAAAGTTTGTACAGGCCCATGGCGGCGATATTGAGTCCTTCATCTGATGCTGATAGAGTATGCCACACGAGCTGTGAGTGGCTCAAAGCATAAGCAAGCCGGGGGTGCGCATGGATTCCCTGGAGAAGCGACGGTCGGAACGGCTGATGTTGTCCATTCCTATACGGGTGATTGGCATTGACTTGGCAGGAGCGCAATTTGCCGAGGACAGCCAAACACGGGTGATCAGCCGAGCGGGAGCGCAGATTGGTCTCACCCACAAGGTCAATCCGGGAGATTCAGTCCGCATTGTCAACTTGGAGAATTACAGCGAAGCGGACTTCCGGGTGGTCGGCCCATTGGCGGTGGAGAACAACACGTCGGAGCTCGCGGTAGAGTGCACTGAAAAGGGCCGAAATATTTGGGGAGTCGAGCTGCCTGCCGCCATGGACCCGGCGACTTCGCAGGCCGGCGCCTTGTTGGAATGCCGAGGCTGCCGCCAGCAAGCGCTCTGGATGATCACTTTGATGGAAGTCGAAGTGTTGGACTCCACCGGTCAGGTCGCTCGGCCGTGCGACCGATGCGCCAAGCTGACCTTCTGGACCTACGCCGACACCATTCGCCGTCCGCGCGCGTTCAGCGAGATAGAACCTACCAGCCCTCCGCCGCGCCTGGATGAAGCACTCAAAAAGATCGAAAAACGCGGTGAAAAGCGTTTGGGTATGAAAATGCCCATCCGCATCCGAACCATGCAGGGAGATGTCGAAATTACCAAGACCGAGAATCTGTCCAAGAACGGCTTCGCAGCCAACCTCGGCCTGGACCTACAAGTGGGTGACATCGTCTGGGTGATTTGCCCTTACTCATCGAGCGACATGGATATTGAGCAGAAGGCTGAAGTGCGGCGGCGCGCGCTTTTCGACCTCGGAGGCCGGAGAACTTATGGCTTCCGCTATATGCGTTAACACCGGCGGCACTTCAACGGCCATGCCGACAGGCAGGGTGGAGGCTACGATGGGAATACGCAAGATGCAGGCGCTCAATGAGACGGTCAGAGGGAACTGCCCATGACCCCTTCCCGATCGCGGAACCCCCTCACAATCGCTTCGCCCGTAGGCCCAGAGCGTAGCATCCCGTCTCACGCTGCCGAGTTGAGCAAAACAGTAGGGTGGAAGCTGGGAATCATCACAGACGAAATCGCCGAGAGCTTCGATAGATCGCTGGGCTTTATCGGTCAGTATGGTCTTGAGTGGTGCGAATTGAGGCAAGTTTGGGGAAAAAACGTGATGAATCTTTCCTCTGCGGAGCTTCGGCGCGCCAAAGAGTTGATTCAGAGGTTCAATCTAAAAGTTTCGCAAATTGGATCGCCTGTCTTCAAATATAACTTGCCGCAGATGCCTGCCCGCGCCGGCGAGAAGCGCGATACCTTCCGAGCAAACTTCACCGATCAGGATTCCGATCGGTTGCTTCACGAATCCTTTCGCTTGGCGCACTTCTTTGGAACGAACAAGGTCCGGGTTTTCAGCTATTGGCGCGTGGACGAACCTCAAGAAGCCTACCCTTACGTGCTGGACCGGCTGGCCCAAGCGGCTGAAATGGCCGGCCGGAACGGAGTTCTCCTGACGCTTGAAAATGAACACGAGTGCAACATCGCAACGGGGAAGGAACTAGGGCGCCTTTTGCGCGATGTTAGCTCCCCACACCTGCGTGGCACTTGGGATCCAGCCAACGCCGCGATGCAAGGGGAGACTCCCTATCCCGACGGTTATCTGAGGGCGCGTGGGTTGATCGAGCACCTGCACGTCAAGGACTTGCGCAAGAATCTTCGAACATACAAACTGGAATGGGCGCCGGTAGGCAAAGGGTTTATTGACTGGGAGGGCCAGTTCGAAGCGCTCCGGCGACACGGCTATAATTGCACCGTCTCGCTTGAAACTCATTACCGCAAACGCGGAGCCACCAACATAGAGAGCACGCGAATTTCGCTCGAGGGGCTTCTTAAGATCCTTTACAAAACGGGGCCGGCGATCTGAGCGGTTTTGCCCGGCATCCTGATTCGCTGGAGAGATGCATCTTTTGGCATGTTCGCGCGGCGTACGAACTGGCCTCTAAATCCGAACCGCCTCAGCTTGGCTGTTGTGGAACGCCGGAGCTGCGGTCTTCCGATTCTTGATCTGACTGAATCGAACCCTACCGTCTGCGGATTTGACCTGGACCGGAGAACCGTTTTAAGCGCGCTTGCAGGGGAAGAAATACTCCGCTATGAACCCGATCCTCGCGGGCTTTTGAGCGCTCGACGAGCCGTAGTCGGCTATTACGCGGAACGCGGTGTCCAGCTCTCTCCCGAGCAGATTTTCCTTACGACGGGCACCAGCGAAGCATATTCCTATATCTTTCGGCTGATTGCCAACGCTGGCGACCATGTTCTCGCGCCGCAGCCCAGTTATCCGCTCTTCGATTATCTTGCCGCGCTGAATGATGTCGAAGTGGCCGGCTACCCTCTGTATTATGGTCAAGCTTGGCATCTGGACATCGCCACGCTCGAGGCGCGTATTACGCCGGGGAGCCGCGCTATCTTGGTCGTGCATCCTAACAACCCAACCGGCTCGTTTGTGCGCGCCTCAGAACTCGAGCGGCTGGCCGAATGCTGTCGCACAGGTGGTCTTTCGCTGGTGGCGGACGAGGTATTTGCCGACTATGCCCTTGGAGCAAATGAGCGACATATCGGCAGCCATGCGGGATTTGCCGAGGTTCTGACGTTCACCTTGAGCGGCCTTTCCAAAATATCCGCGCTCCCCCAGATCAAGCTCGCGTGGATCGCCGTCAATGGCCCGCCCGCGACTTTAGCTCAAGCCCTGGATCGGCTGGAGATCATTGCGGATACATATCTTTCCGTGAGCACTCCGCTCGCCGCAGCCCTGCCCCAACTGCTGGAATTGCGCCATTCAATTCAGCCGCAAATTGTCAGCCGTTTGCAGGGGAATTTGGAGATTCTCGATCAAACCCTTGGGGCGCATTCGCCGGCTACCCGCCTGGCCATTGAAGGCGGCTGGTATGCCATCCTTCGATTACCCTCCGTCCGCAGCGACGAGGATTGGGCAATCGAATTAGTCAAAGAAGAAGGCGTGCTGGTTCATCCGGGTCACTTCTACGACTTTCCGACCGGCAGTTATCTTGTCGTTAGCCTTTTGCCTCAGCCCGAGATATTTAGCGAAGGAGTATCGCGAATCATGAGGGTCATGGAGAGGACGGCAACTTAAAGCGCCGGCTTCCGCTGTCTGCTCAACCAAACGCTAAGACTGAAAAAATGGGGCCAATTTCTTGTAAGTGCTGGCAAGGTCCTCCGGAAG
>JAJYNF010000079.1 GCA_021786455.1 Acidobacteriota bacterium | reverse complement strand
GTAAAAATCCTGGCCAAAGGTCTCGTCCATGTAACTCTTGAACACTACGGGAGTTTTGAGCCGTCCTTTGCTGTCCACCGTGGCTGGATAATTCCCGCGTAACATGGATGGTGCTTGGCGCTCGCTTCACTTTCCGCAGGTCTGAGGGCCTCAATCAGAACCTAGTTAACACTTTTTACTACTTTCTACCACTTCTGCCCACGTAATATAGAGATGGTCTTTCGCCTTGTCAAGAGAAATTTTTCTTGGGTATCGAACCGTATGATGCCGAGCGGAGATCACCCCTGTTACCTGCCGTAAGCGAAGGGGATTTGGGTCTTTTGTCACAATCATGACAAGTGGTGAATCGGCCCAGGCGGGGATCATAATTGGCTACGAATCAAACCGTTCACCCCCGGGTCAAGCATCATCGCTGGAATGTGCAGGACGCCTTACATCTCGAGGCAGACGGGCAGGTTGGACAACGATGGAGTTTTGAAATGGCCCACCGGATATCTACCGGTTCTGAAAAGCTCCTGCGGCTCGAAGGGGATAGTTCGCCCAGCCCGGTCTCTTACATGCGCGGACTGACCCCGACCTCGAAAGCGCGCCCTTGTAGCGACAGTCTAAAAAAGTTATCATAAGATATGGATATGAATACGCCGCGGCCAATGGACATCGCGCTTACCCAACCCCAAGCGGGCGTGACCGACCAAGCCGAGCTCGTCGCCGAGCTACAGGCCGGTTCTGAGGAGGCTTTTGCCTATCTCGTCGGGGTATATCAAAACCCGATCTATAACTTAATCTATCACATGGTTCGGGATCCAGCCGAGGCGGCAGATGTTTTGCAGGATGTTTTCCTAAAGATTTTTCGCGGCATTCGCCAGTTTCATCAGCGGAGCAGCTTGCGAACGTGGATTTACCGAATCGCGATCCGAGAGGCACTGAATGACCGCCGTAGCCGACGCCGACGACTTTCCCACGAAGCCGCGTCGGTGGAATCCGGAGGGTTACCCGAACAGATTGGCTGGGGATATTCCCGGGCAAGTACCGAGAGGCCCGATCGCTGGGTGGAGGAGGCTGAACGACAGCAGGTGGTGCGGCGAGCCCTAGCGACCTTGGGAGAGCCATACCGCGCGGTTTTGATTTTGCGGGAAATCGAAAATTTAAGCTACGAGGAGATTGCTCAAGTTTTGGGCGTGGCGGAAGGAACAGTCAAATCGCGTCTGAAGCGGGGCCGGGACCTGCTTCGGCGCAAATTGGAATGCCAATTAAATCCGAAAGGCTGAGGCGATGGCGAACTCCTGCCAACAAGTTATTGCGCAGCTTTCAGACTATATGGACGGAGCGTGCGGGCCCGCGGAAGCCCGAGCGGTGCGCCAGCACGTCTCGGAATGCGGCCGTTGCTGCCAAGAGCTCGAACAATTACAAAGAGATCAAGAGGCCCTTCGCGCTCTGCCGCGGCTTCACGTACCCTCCGAAGTGGGTTTGCGGCTTCGTGTGCGGATTTCTCAAGAGCTTCACCGCAATCTTTCCGTCCGTTGGCAAGTGTGGTTGGACAACACCGTTCGCCCCCTCCTTATTCCTTCAATCACTGGGGTCCTGACGGCAGTTTTTTTTGTAAGTCTTGTCCTGTGCCAGGGAATCCCGCCGGTTTCTACCGAGCCCGATGTTCCCATGGGACTTGGCACGCCAGCTCGCGTTTGGCAGCTCGCCCCCGTTGACTTCAGCGCGGGCAAGCGCCCCCTGGTCGTGGTGACTTATGTGAATGCCAACGGCCGCGCGACGAGTTACAGAATTCTTTCCGGCCAAAGCTCGCCTCAGATTCTCAATGAGCTGGATCGTCTCGTCTATTTTAGCCTTTTCCGCCCTGCGACACGATTTGGCCGCCCCACCAACGGCGAAGTCATATTTTCCTTCCGGCAGATTACCGTCCGAGGTTAGCTCTTTGTTCTTTAGGGATTTGAGTTCGAAACTCAGGGGTTCGGCGAGAAACGTCTTGCGGCGGCAGGCCAAACGCTGCGGGGTTGGTTTTATCAGCATAGGAGTCTTGAGCCTCTGCCTGGCGCCAATGGCTCGGGCAGGCGAAGGCAGCGTAGTTTTGGAAACCAATCCGCAACTCTTTGCGGTCCTGGCAGCCATGAATGCTGCGGGGTACGATGCAGGGCTTGGAACAACTGGCGGCGACCGGACGCGGGAGGTCGTTCGGCAAATCCTGGCCAGGGAGAGCATTCCGATTCTTCCCAAGCTGCGGGATTTCTACTCGTCGCACCGGATCGGTTTGAGTGCGGCTGAGAACCTGGCTCAATATGTTTCCCTGGCCTTGTTCCTGGGGACGCCTCCTGATTTTCGCCTGACCATTGCGCGTCAGGATTTGCCGCCTGACGCGGCCGGCGTGGCTGGGCTCATTCCTTTGGTTCGCCAATTTTATCAGCAGGCGGATCTTGCGGATCTTTGGGCGCGGCTCGAGCCACATCGTCACGAAGCGATTGCCCGCTACAGTACACCGGTGAGGCGAATTATCGGCCTCACCGACGCCTATCTCCGATTCCCTACAGGAACCTATCTCGGCCGAACCTACACGATTTATCTTGACTTCCTGGGCGCGCCGAATCAGGTTCAGGGCCGAATCTACCGCGATCACTACTACCTGGTCATCACTCCTTCGAGGAAACTTAAATTACGTGAAATTCGATATCAATATCTTCATTTCTTGCTTGACCCGCTGGCGGTCAAATACGCTCCCGAAATCCACAAGGATTCTTCGCTCGCCGCGATTGCGCGTAGAGCTCCGGCGCTCAACAGCGACTTTAAGGATGATTTCTCGCTGCTACTCACCGAATGCCTGATTCGCGCAATCGAATTGCGGATGGATAAGGTCCCCAACATGCAGGCTCAGAAGGATGTAGCGCATCTAACGGCCCAAGGGCTGATTTTGGTCCCTCACTTCTATCAGGCGCTCGGGGAGTTTGAAAAGCAAGATGCCTCGATGGATGTTTTTTATGAAACCATGATTCGTGGCATTAATCCTGCCAAGGAAGCAGCCGAGCTAGCTGAGGTCAAGTTCGCGCCGGCCCCGCCGGCTCACCTTTCTGCGCCAATTTCTGAAAAGGCCCGCATGCTCGACCGTGGTGACAACGACATTTATCATGGGCAGTTTCAAGAGGCATTGGCGACGTTTAGCCAAGTGCTGAAGGAACTCGACGCGAAAAGCGCGCGCGCCC
>JAJYNF010000189.1:17633-18126 GCA_021786455.1 Acidobacteriota bacterium | reverse complement strand
GGAGCGTTCAACTTCAAAAGCTCCGCCTGGGCCGGACGCATTTCCCCTCGGCCATGGCTCGCATTCAGATCAATGGCGATCAGTGGAAGCTCCAGCGTGTTCGTCTCAGCCAAGGCCCGGCGATAGCCACCGGCGCAGGCTACTTCGATCGCTCCACGGGAGCGTTTTTTCTCCGCCTCCGGGGCAAAAAGTTTTCACTCGCCGATCTCGCGCCCACTGAAGGAAGCGCCAACTTCGTGTTGCTAGCTAACGGAACCGTGGAGCACCCGAACGCCGCGCTAAGTCTTGCCATAACGCGCCTGGCGATTAATGGCGGCGCTGTCGGAAACCTCAAAGCCCACGTTGACTGGAATGGGAAATCCGTGCGGGGCTCCGGCCTTATTCAAGGCGCGGGAGGAGAAATCCACTTTGCCAGCATGGTGCGAACCTCCGCTCCGTGGCCCCTGACCCTTTCTGGCACTTACACAGGGTTTGAATTTGCTCCGTGGATTCA
>JAJYNF010000189.1:0-17623 GCA_021786455.1 Acidobacteriota bacterium | reverse complement strand
TTTCCGGCCGCTCAATCGGAGCCTCGGTCACCGGTACCGGCGCATTCTATCTGTCCGGGCCGATCGGGAACCTTGGCCAGCTCAGCGGGCACAGTGAAATTGCCAAACTGGAAATCCGCGTCCCGCCGTTGACCTTTGAGAATTACCACGCGGTCAGGGTCAGCTATTCCACCTCTGCCCTTCATTTTAGTCCCTTTAGCATGAAGGGCCCGGGAACGGATTTTTCCGTTCGAGGCTCAATGGCCTTCGGCGCTCGTCCATCGCTGGCGCTCGACGTCTCCGGACGCGCGGACGCGACGCTAGTCAGCCTGCTGGATGCTTCTTTGCAAGCCTCCGGCGGCTCTCAACTGAAGGTTCATGTCGGTGGGGCGCCAGATCATCCTTCTCTTCAGGGAACCATGACCATTCGGGACGTGAGTATCAGCGACGCCGGTTTGCCAATCCAACTGAGCGGCGTAAATGGCACGGTTCGCCTCATGGGTGATCGCGCTACCATCTCCAGCCTCCAGGGAAGGATCGGCGGAGGCGTCACAAGTCTCTCAGGCTTTATCACTCTTCAGGGCGTGCCGCGTTATCAGATTCGGGCGCGCCTGCGTCAAGTCCGCGTTAACTATCCCAGCGACTTTACCTCCCTTCTCGACGGCCATTTGGTTCTGGCTGGAACCGCCCAACACGGTGAGATGACTGGCGGCGTTGCCGTCCGCAATGTCTTCGTCAGTCCTAACTTCAACTTGCTGGCGCTGCTTGCCGAATCCAGCAACCGCCTCGAGGTGGCCACAGCCAGCTCTTCGCCGTCGGCCGCCTCTCGCGTCGGACTCAACATTCGGGTTTCGTCGCCACAGGGGCTCCGCTTGGACACGCGCGACGCCCATCTAGTCGCGGATGTGAACTTACAGATTCGGGGAACCCTTGCCAGTCCTGTCGCGCTCGGCGATCTTCGCGCTCGTAGCGGCGCCGCCATCTTTCAGGGGAATCGCTATAACATAACTCGTGGCGATCTCACGATGAACAACCCATTTCACACTGAACCCGTCCTCGATTTGGAGGCTCAGACTCGCGTCGAACGCTACGATCTGACGGTTGAGGTAAGCGGACCGCTGGACCGCTTGCATATTGCCTACCGGTCCGACCCCCCGTTGCCGGTCGAGGACATCGTCTCTTTGATAGCCCTAGGTTACACCCACCAACCGGGAGAGTCCGGACTCGCCTCCACCAGCAACCGAGGACTTTCCTCTTCCGTGGGCGCGAGCGCCTTACTCTCTCAGGCTCTTTCGAGCGAAATCGGAGGCCGCATTCAGCAACTTTTCGGAGTGAGCCGCATCAAAATCAATCCCGAGGTCAACGAGCCGGGCATCGGAACCGGACCTCGCGTGACCGTTGAACAGCAGTTGACGCCGGACTTTACCGTCACCTATATCACGAACACCAATAATTCCCTCTATCGAGTGATCCGCATCGAATGGGATTTGAGCCAGGACGTTTCACTGATCGGCATGCGGGACCAAAACGGTATCATCGGCATGGAGCTCAAATTCCGGAGGCGCTTTAGGTAAGCCCGGCTTGATGTGGCCAGTGCCCCGTGATCGGAATGCCTTTCAACGCGCAAATGATATACTGGGTTTCGAAACGCCGCCGCAAATCTTCTTTTCGTTCAGCCAATAGCGGCGCGTTGACGGTTCCGCGGAGAGGTGTCCGAGTGGCTGAAGGAGCACGCTTGGAAAGCGTGTTCACGAGAAATCGTGACGTGGGTTCGAATCCCACCCTCTCCGCCAGCTTCAAGGTTCTCATTTCTTATCAGCTATAACCGATACACGCGGCGGCCTTCGAAAAGGCATCGTCGGCCGCTAATCGGGTCACCAAGCAGGCCAGACCGCCCACGGCATTTCTACCTTACCGATTACCGTAAGCCGGGCGAGCGGCTCTGGGGTGAAGCGGCATAGGTCACGCCGGCGGAATCGCTCCCTCCCGCGAGCCCTGGCATGTGGCACTGCCCATCAAAGTAGCCGCCCGGCTCGACCAATAGCGCTGGAGCATAAATGTCGCCCACAATCACCCCGCGTGCCTTGATCTCGACCACCTCGCTCGCGTGCACCGACCCTTTCACCTTCCCTGCCACGCTGGTAATCTTGGAATGAATCTCACCCTCCACCTCGCCCTGATCCGCCACCACGACCACGCCGCTCGATTGCAGCTCGCCTTTGAAGTGCCCGTTCAGCCGCAACATCCCCGAAGTCACCTTCATTATTCCTTCAAACTCGACTCCCGGCTCGAGCAGCGCCACCACATCTTGTCCCTCCAGGTTTACGCGCACCTTGGTCTTTCGGCGGACGCTAATTCCGAATGCCATATCGTGCTCCTCATGCCTTTGTCTGCTTTTGAATTCGCAGGTTTGCGGCCCACCCGTTCCGTTCTCCCAAGCCGCATCGTTATGGCCACTCAGATTGTTATCTCGGAAAGCAACCGGTTTCAAGCCCTATGGTCGAGCCCCTACAGCCCCCAAGGTAGCGCGAAGTTCAGTTATCTCAAACCCCGTGTCTCCTGCTGGGTCAGGCATGGCAGCTTGCCGGCACGCTTCTGACGCTCGGGTGCAAACCGCAAGGCGTTTGCGGATGATCGCCGTCGTCGTTCCGCCAAGCGACACGCTGGCTAGCCTCCCATAGTTCATGGACTCGCCAGGTGTCAGGCGTGCCGGAATGCCGTTGGTCTCTCGAGGACCATGGCGGGTAGAGCCGTCCGCTCAAGTGGAGGCGTGAGGTCAGTCAATGCGGTCCCGTGTGGACGCTAGCACGACACGAAGGCCAGGGAAGGCGGGCGTTGCCAGAATAGCCTCTAGCGCGTAAAGTAGCGTCGAAGGATGGGACGGGGGATGAAGAAAATTCGTCAGGCAGTGATCGGGGCTCAATGCGCGCTCGGCCTGGCCGCGACCCTCCTGGCGGCACAACACGAGCCGCAGGCGTTGTTTTACATGACGCGGAGCGCAAACTCTGAGCGGTCCTTTGAGGAGCACGCCAGCCAGATTAATGCGATTGTTCCCACTTGGTATTCGGTCGAGCGCGACGGGAGGTTGATTGGGCAGCCGGAACCCGCGGTGCTGAGCATTGCGAAGGAGCATCAGGTTCAGGTGATGCCGATCGTTTCCGCGTGGGATTTCCATCCAAAAACCTATCATGCCTTTTTGAGCGACCGAGTCGCTCGGCACCGGTTTGGGCGGGCTTTGGTGGAAGCGTGTCGGCGTTACGGCTATGCAGGCTTTCAGATTGATTTCGAGGACATCAATTTCAGCGATCGCGCGGCCTTATCGAGCACCGTCGCCGAGGTCGCGGGGGTACTGCATCACGCGGGATACGAGCTCTCGATGGCGACGGTGCCCAATGCTCCTGGGCTCGGGCCGCCGACGGCCTTCGACCAGTGGCTCTACCACCATTGGGGCGGGGTGTATGATCTTCGCGTGCTCGCCAAGTCCGTGGATTGGATCTGCCTGATGACCTATGACGAGCATACGCGGTTTACGCCGCCGGGACCCGTGGCGGGTTACCCGTGGGTGGTTCGGCAACTCGATTACGCGCTGGAGCAGGTGCCCAAACAAAAATTGTCCTTGGGAATTTCACTTTACGGGTATCGCTGGTGGGCCGGCAAGCCGCGACGCCTTCGCGTTGGAAACCGGAGGCGCTACGAGCCGAACGTCGAGGCAAAGAGCTTGAGTGCTCCCGCGGCCCTGCGATTGGCCGTGGAGTTTCACCGGCCGATCCGGTGGGACGCGCGGGATGAAACGGCTTGGTTCGATTTTTATCGCGGTGGGCGCCGGGAGTGGGTGTTTTTCACCAACGGACGGACATTCGCTCGGCTTCTGCATTTGGCGCGCAAGCGGCGACTTAAGGGATTTTGCGCTTGGGTCCTTGGCGATGAGGATCCGACGATTTGGAAGTACCTGCCAGCACATTGAATCGCGCCGCAATCCCGCCAGCCGTCGCGCGTTCCCAGCGTTCGGAGGCCCCAATGAGCCAACCTCTGCGGTGGTCGCAGCGGGCCAAATCAATCCTCCTCGCGGGCGCTTGAAGCGGTTAACCGACCGCGCGCGAGCGCGCGTTCCTTAAGCATGGCGAAGAAGATGGGAATCAGCAGGAGCACGGCGATGGTCGAGGTGACCATGCCGCCGACGATGGGCGCGGCGATGGGCTTCATCACATCGGAGCCGATGCCAGTTTCCGCCAAGATGGGGGCGAGGCTGGCGATGACACAGGCGACGGTCATCAACTTGGGCCGCAGGCGGTGAACTGCGCCTTCGATGGTGGCCGCTTCGATATCTTCGCGCTTGAGCGGGCGGCCCGAGGCCAGGCGCCGGTCAAGCGCCTCATGCAGATACACCATCATCACCACACCGGTCTCAACAGCAATCCCGAACAGGTCAATGTAACCCACCCACACAGCCACGCTGAACAGATACCCCATCAGCCATTGCAACAGCAGGCCACCCGTCAGCGCGAAGAAACTGGGGAAAAACATCATGGCGGCTTCGGCGGTGGAATGAAACACCATGTAGAGTAGAAGAAAGATAATGAAAAAGACGATGGGCACAATCAGCTCCAGGCGTTTTTTGGCGCGGACCTCGAACTCATACTCGCCGGACCAATGATAGGTGTATCCGGCCGGGAGGCTCAGCTTCTGATTCAGCAACTGCGTGGCGCGTTGCACAAAGCCGCCGTAGTTGGAAGTGTTCAGGTTGAGGTAAATATAGCCAGTGAGCTGGCCCTCCTCGTCGCGGATGCTCGCCGGGCCGCGCGAGAAATAAACGCGAGCGACTTCGCCGAGAGGAATTTCGGCTCCAGTGGGCGTCGCAATGACCACTTGCCGCAAGGCATTCAGGTTGTCCCGAAAGTCGCGGTTGTAGCGCACGTTAACCGGAAAACGCTCGCGGCCCTGGATGTTGACGGCGATGTCTTCGCCGCCGATTCCGGACTCGACGGCGCGCTGCACGTCGGCAATGGTCAGGCCGTAACGCGCCGCCTCGGCCCGGTGAACCTGGATGTTGACGTAGAACCCGTTGGCCACCTTTTCCGCAAAAGTAGAGGCCACCTGGGGCATCGAGGAAAGGATGCGGCTGATCTCGGCGCCGACTTGCTGTATTCCGACGAGGGTGGGCCCCTGGACTTTCAGTCCGACGGGCGTTTTCATTCCGGTCAGCTCCATGTCCAGGCGGTTTTCAACCGGCATGGTCCAGGTATTCGTGAGGCCGGGAAATTGGAGCTTGGCGTCCATGTCGCGGATCAGCTTGTTGTAGGTCATGCCGCGTGGCCAATCACGGCGCGGTTTGAGCATGATGGTCGTGTCATACATGCTGAGGTCCGCGTTGTCGGTGGCGCTATTCGAGCGGCCCACGGTGCCGAAGGCGCTTTTGACTTCAGGAAAGGATTTGATGATACGGTCCTGCTCCTGAAGCAGTTGAGTCGCCTGGCCAATGGAAATGCCGGGCAACGAGGTGGGCATGTAGAGCGCCGATCCTTCGAACAGCGAGGGCATGAACTCGCTGCCAATGCGGCGGGCAAGCGGAATCGCCGCCAGGAGCAGCCCGAGGCTGAGCAATAAGGCCGTCTTGCGATAACGGAGGCAAAGCCGCAGGATGGGCAGATAAATGGCTTGAGTGAATCGCGAGATGGGGTTTCGTGATTCCGGCCGCAATTTGCCGCGAATAAAAATCAGCATGAGCACCGGAACGAGGGTGATGGACAAAATCGAGGAAATGCTCATGGAGAGGGTTTTGGTCCAGGCGAGCGGGCGGAACATGCGACCCTCTTGAGCCTCCAGAAGAAAGACGGGGAGGAAGGAAACGACAATAATCACCAAGGAAAAGAAAAGGGCCGGGCCGACCTCTTTGGCCGCGGCAATTAAGGTGCGGCGGCGCTCGCGCGGGCTGAGTGAGGGCGCGGCTGTGGTTGGAGACGCGGGGCCGGGCGGCGGTGGTTGGCGTTCGGAAAGATGGCGATAGCCGTTTTCGACCATGACGATGGCGGCGTCCACGAGCACGCCGATGGCCAGCGCCAGCCCGCCCAGCGACATGATGTTGGAGCTGACGTGCAGGTAGTACATGGGAAGAAACGAGCCAATGACGGCGATGGGAATCGTCAGGATAGGGATCAAGGCGGAGCGAAAGTGAAAGAGAAAGATGATGATAACCAGGCTGACCACAATCATTTCTTCCAGCAAGTCACGCTTTAAGGTATTGATGGAGGCCTCAATGAGGCCCGATCGGTCGTAGCCGGCTTTGATCTCGACGCCCGGCGGCAACGAGGAACGGATTTCCGCAAGCTTTTTCTTGACGCCGTTAATGACCTTGAGGGCATTCTCTCCGTAGCGCATCACCACGATGCCGCCGACGGTTTGGCCTTCGCCGTTCCAGTCCGCCGCTCCCTCGCGGATGTCGGGGCCAAAGGAGACCGTGCCTAAGTCGCGGATGAGCACCGGAACGCCATTCTTCGTCGTGGCCACGGGAATGTTGTCGAGGTCGCGCAAGGAGTTGAAATAACCGAGGCCACGCACCATATATTCCGCGCCGCCAAGATCAAGCACCCGTCCGCCGACCTCGTTGGTGCTTTCGCGCACGCGGCGAATCACGCGGGAAAGCGGAATGTTGTAAGCGCGGAGCTTGTTGGGATCGAGCTTTACTTGGTATTGCCGCACATAACCGCCGATGGTGGCCACTTCCGCGACGCCGGGAACGGATTCGAGTTGATAGCGCAGATACCAGTCCTGCAAGGTGCGGAGATCCGCCAGGCTGTATTTGTGGGTGTGATCCACGAGCACGTATTCGTAAACCCAGCCGGCGCCGGTCGCGTCGGGGCCGATCACTGGGTGAACGTCCGGCGGCAGCTCGCCTTGAATCTGTTCCAAATATTCCAAAACCCGCGAACGCGCCCAATACAAATTAGTTCCGCTCTTAAAAACCACGAACACATAGGAATCACCAAACATCGTTTGCGCGCGCACGGCCTTCACGCGGGGTGCGGCGAGGAAGGCCGTAGCGATGGGATAGGTGACCTGATCCTCAATGATGTCGGGCGGCTCGCCGGGCCAGCGTGTGTGAATGATCACTTGCACGTCGGAAATGTCCGGCAAAGCGTCGAGTGGAATGTGCAGCATGGCCCACAAACCCGCAAAGATAAGCAACGCGGTGGCAGTAAAGACCAAAAAGCGATTCTTGGCGCACCAATCAATCCAGCGAGGAATCATTTACATGCCTCCCGGGACGGTGACGGTCAATTGCTTGGCGGCAATGGTTTTTCCAGCCTTCTGAGCGGTCACGGAGACTTGCCAGGTGCCGCCGCTCCCGAGCTTGCCGCTTCCTTCGTAGAGGCCCCCACCCTTGCTGCCGAGCGCCACGGCCACGCGCATTGCCGGCATGCCCATGGCGGGCATTCCGGGCATTGAAAGCGTCGTCGTAACTTGAGCGCCCTCGATCGGTCGGCCATTAGAACCGGTCAACTGGACCCGGAACGTATTGGTGCCTTTGCGGGGTGGTGAAGGGAGGGTGGTGAATTTAACGGAGATTTTGGCGCGCGCGGCATTCATTGCGGCCGCAGCGCCCGCGCCGGGCGGCGGCGGCATGAAGGAGCCAAGCGCCGCCTGAAGCTGGCTCTCGGAATCAATCAGAAAGTTGGCGGAGGTCACCACACGCTCGCCGGCTTTGAGCCCTTTCAGAACGATGAACTCGTTGCCCGCTTGTGGCCCCAGCTCGACGTCTCTCGGTTCCAAATACCCGCCGCCCCGGTCAATGAAGACGATATTTCGGGTGCCCGTTTGGAACACCCCTGATGCCGGAATGGCGAGATGCTGTCCCAGGGGAATCCTCATGTCCACATTGACGAACATGCCCGGCGTCAGCTTGAGGCCGGTATTCGGAAACACCAAGCGCACTTTGACCGTGCGGGTGGTGGGATCCACTTCCGGCCAGATGTAATCCACGCGGCCGTAAAACGCGCGGCCGGGGTAGGCATCCACCGTGACGGTGGCCGGATCGCCCGTGCGGATTTCTCCGATTTCGTCTTGGAAGATGTGGGCGTAAACCCACACCGTGGAGAGATTGGCGATGGTGTAAAGGCGGGTTTCGGGCTGGGCGTACATTTGCGGCAAGGCGTTTCGCTGGGTAATAAATCCCGAAACCGGCGAGTCAATTTCGAGTTCGTTCCGCACCTGGCCAGTGGTTTCAAGGCGCTTGATCTCGCGGGCGGGGACCTGCCATTGCTGGAGGCGTTCCACCGCCGCGCTCGCAAGCGACACGGCTCCGGAAGCGACGCCAGGAATAGTGCTCGCGGCCAGCAGGCTCTGATTTTTCCTGGCGATTAAATATTCCCGCTCCGCAGTGACCAGGTCCGGGCTGTAAATCGTAAAAAGCGGCTGGCCTTTGTGAATGTACTGGTACGTGTAATTGGCAAAGACCTGTTGGATCCAACCCGCAAATCGGAGTTGGATGTAAGAGAGCAGTTGCTCGTCCACATCCACGTTGCCGACGGTGCGGATGTCGTTGTACACGGGCTTGACTTCAACCACGCCGGACTTGACGCCGATGCGTTGTAATCGCTGGGGGGAGAGCTCGACCGCAGCCAGCGGCGTTGGCTGGGGCGTGGGGTTGGTTGCCAAGCCGTTGGCGCCGCCCGCCGAGGAAGTTTCGGATGTGGCCGAAGCGTGGGCACCAACGGCCGACCACCCAGCGGCGCGTCGAAGCCACCCGGCGCGCCAGGCGACGTAACCGAGGGCCGCGGCCAGCGCGACCGTGATGGATAAGGTCGTAAGAAAGGCCGCGCGGTAGTTTTTCATGGTGCTGCTCCTTTTTTGCTGTCCTTCGCTCGGCGGCGCGGTGCGGGATGCCAAATCGGCGCGGCAGGCGGAGGAATGCTCTAATGGGCTTAGGGGAACGAAATACCCGTCAACTGTTCAATTTTGGCGACAGCGATTTCGCGATTTGCCAGCGTTTGCCAATACTCCAGGTTGAGGTTGAGAACGTCGAGAAAAGACGAAAGTAATGACTCGAAGTCCACGCGCCCGGTTTCGTAAGCGGCAAGCGCCGCCTGAAAAGTGGCTTGCGCTTGCGGGATGAGGCCCTGGCGGTAGATTTCGAGCGTCTTCCTCGCGGCGTCCGCGGCGAGGTATTGCTGCTCGACGCCGGCGTAAGCCTGCTGAGTTGCCGCCTCGTAATCGCGCTCGGAGCTATTCAATGCCTCGGCGGCTTCCGCCAGCTTTGGCCGCTGCTTTCGGCTACGCCAGATGGGAAGCTTGATGCCGAAAGTCAGCACATAATAGGGGCGAAACTCGAGCCCGGTGCGCTGATACGTATATTGCAGGTTGAAATCGGGGTAAAAGTCTTTGCGCGCCAACTCCAATTGCAGGCTGTGGCGGCGCACCAAGTTTTGTTGCAGGGCGACTTCGGGATTGTCGCTCCGGGCGCGGCGGAGCAATTGGTCGGTGGTAAAAGGCAGCGGGGTTTCGGTGAGCGCGCTGGGAGTGATATCGGGTGAATCGGGCGGGCGGTTGAGCAGCTCCTTGATGGCCGCCTCAAGTTGACCCATGTGCTCGTGGTGATGAACGATCATGCGGAGCAATTCCGTCCGTTCAAGCTGCGCCTTCAGAACGTCCTGCTGGTTGCCTTCTCCGACGCGATAGCGGGCTTCGGCGATCTTTTCAATTTGATCGAGGAGCTTCCCATCGCGCCGGAGAAGGCTGAGCGTTTGGGAGAAGTACGCGAGCTCGTAGTAATCCCCTTGAAGTTGCTGGATCACTTGGCGGCGGATGACTTCCACTTGGTCGCCGTAAGCTTGCGCCTGGCGCCGCGCAGCTTCGCCGCGCAGACGCAGTTTGCCGGGATAGGGAAAATCCTGGGATACGCCGAAACCGATGTAAGCGAAATTGCTGTTGGCAAAACCGGCGAAGGGCCGCGGGCTGCCGACCGAAAATTGCTGCACGGTAAATTGCGGATCCGGCAGCGCGGAGACTTGCGACGGAACCTGCTCCGCTGCCTGCCAGGCGCGGCGAGCGGCGAGAATGCGCGGGTTGTCGCGTCTGGCTTCCGCCACCAAAGCCGCCAGCGACGTGGGCGGCGCGGAGGGCATCCGAGCCTGGAACCACATGCTGGGTGATTCCTGCGGGTTCGACTGGCGTTGCCGTCCGCGCGGCGCGGCGCCGAGCGGCGCGAAAAAGGCCAGCACGGCCGCTCCAATTTGAAGTAGATGGCCAGATAACTTGAGAGGGGAAGTGAGGGAATTCATCGTGATGTTCCTCCATCATCAAGACGCAGTCCGCCGAGACGGCGCGCGTAAACCAGGTTCCACAGGCGCTCGAACAAGCTTCGGGGCATGGGTTGCTTGAGTTCGAAATTGAAAATCTCGCGGTAAGCGCCGACCTGGAAATGGTAGGGGTCCAGCCGGGCGATGGTTTTGATGTCGGCCCAGCGCCAGCTTCGCGCCCCGCGGTCCCGGGGCGTGACGTAATCAATGCCAGTGGAGCGAAAACGAAGAACACCGTTCGTGCCGCCGTCGCGCGTCGGGTGACGGGCCGCCAGCACCGCGAAGGCCGGAGCGGCAGGGAAGGGAACGTCGTTTTCGCTAGGCTTGCCGACTCGCGTCGCCAGCGCGGCAGCCACGTTCGGCGGGATCATAGCCCGCCACCGAAAGTGGAAGCTGCGGTTTCCCGGCAAGTGCCAGCTTCGGTTCTGATAGCTTACGAGATCGAGCGAGCGCGGACGAAGATGGAAGGACTCGATATTTTCGTATGACCAAAAAAGCGGAAGGCCGCGAGCGGGCTGAAACTTAACGCCCGTCAGGCCAATCCGCAACGTGCCACGGAACTTCCGCAAGCCGTGCCGCCACTCGGCCGGGGTTTGCCAGACGGCGGGCGTCCGCGCGGCTTTGGGCGCGCGCCGGGCGAACCCAGCCGCTTTAAGGTAGGCGAGCGACAGCAAAGCTAAAAGTGCGGTGGAGATCGCTTTCGATAATTTCATTTTTCCTCCTGAGCCGGTTCCGATTTACACACCTGGGGAGTGAATCGGCGGTGTCCAAGGTCACACCGACACGACTCCCTTCACAGGGCAACTAGATGAAAGGGATCTCGGAGAACTAAATGAGGAGAACTGAGTGCAGGAGGTAAATCGGCGGGGGAGATGGATCGCTTGGCGCAGCCAGCGGGTGTCGTACAACGCGGACGCGAAGGGGCAGGCATGTGGGGACGATCTGGTCGAGGGGCCGAGCGGTGCGTCGCGCCGGCGAGACCCGATACGGCGCGCTCGCCGCCAGCGACGGCAAGCCGGCCGTGTTTAGCTGGCAGCAATTGCATGGGCGCGGGCTCGACGGCATGTTGCCGGCCGGGCAGCATGCGTTACGATGAAAGGTGGCCGCCCGCATCCCGCACACCGCCGCGAGGAATTGGCTTGCAAGCACCGCTTTGGCAATCCAGGCGCGCCTCATGCCGATCAACTCACAATATCATAGTACCGCCCAATTAAATTAGTCAATCAGCCCTCGATACGAAAGATGGTATGTTGAAGGAGGTTATGGGATGATGTCGAGGGTCCCAGCACGGCGGCGGAGGTTAAGCGCAAGATGGAAACGTTCAGGAACCAAGCTTTTGAAGGCAAGAGCTTCATCTTGGACCAAGTGGTGTTTGTCAATTGTGCATTGAGGAATTGCGATCTGTTCTACGCGGGGGGCGACTTCGAGTGGGTCAACACGCGGTTTGAGGATTGCCGGTTCCATTGGCGAGGCGCGGCGCGCAACACGCTGGCGCTGCTCCAGGTCATCGGCATGCTGCCACCGCCCGCGCAGCCGCAGGCTGTGATCCCGCCGCCTTCCAGCCAAAAGCTCAATTGATCCCGCTCGGCTGGCAACTGTGAGTAGGTATGTGGGGCGGGGAAGCAGCTTTTGAGGCCCCGACGACGGGCTGAGAGCGGGCTTTTTCCCAGGCCAACATGGCGCGTTTCCGCGTGGCGCCCCATCGGTAGCCGCCCGGCAAACCGGTTTTGCGAATCACGCGGTGGCACGGAATCAGAAACGCGAGGGCATTGCCGCCAATCGCCCGGCCGGCTGCTCGAGCCGCGCCGGGACGTCCAACCTCCGCGGCGACATTCTCGTAGGTTGAGACCGTTCCTGGCGGAATACGCAGCAAGGCTTCCCACACTTTGATTTGGAAGTTGGTCCCCTTGACGAATAGGTAGAATTTCCGGCGCCCGCGATGATTGGCGCGAGCAAAGAGCTTTTGAACGTAAGTCCGGGTTTGGCGGGGGGCCTGTTTTAACGCGGCTTTCGGCCAACGCCGTCGGAGCGCGCGCCATGCCGCGCGACGGCCTTTCTCGACGAAAATCAAGTCGGAGATTCCACGATCAGTCACTGCCAGCAGGCACTCGCCAAAGGGCGTGGGATGAAAACCCCACAGGATGTCAAGGCCCGCCCCTTGAGCTTTGAACTCAGCCGGCGTGACAGCTTCCAAACTCACCATCAGGTCGTGCAGGCGGCTGGAGCTTGATAAGCCGGCGGCGTCGGCCGCGTCCAAAACGTTGGGTGACTCGCAAAGGGCACGCTTGGCGTGGTCGAGCGACAAGTATTGCAGAAACCGCTTGGGGCTGATTCCGGCCCAGCGCCGGAACATCCGTTGGAAATGAAATTCACTGAGATGGAGGCTTCGAGCGACTTCCGCGAGGGTCGGCCGACGCGGGAAGCTCCGATCGAGATAGTGAATGGCGGCTTCAATTCTTGAATAATCATCGGCAGGCGAACGCATGGCGCTGGCTCCTGTTACCTTCAAAGGACATCTTCCGCCGGCGCGCAGGTCAAGGCAACCCGATTCTTGCGATATGGGGTTGGTGAAACGACCGCTTTTCCCCTTCGCGAACGGCTGCCGCGAGCGATGGCGCGATATCGGTGATGGGATGAAGTCGCCGTTGTCGCCCAGGCGCGAGGTTTGACCCTCCGAAGGGCTTTGGCTAGAATCAATAAAAGGAGATTGACGGTGACGAGTCAAGAAATGCTCGCGCGGCTGAAAGGCCGGCGGTTTAATCTCCGGTTCCGAACGCGGCTGGCGTTGGTGATGTTTTTGACCACCGGGGCGACCAGCGCCATCCTGATGGCCACGTATCTGCGACAGGAGCGAAGGATCAAGGGCTACGTGACCGGCCTGACCTCCGATTTGGTCGCCATCAGCAACGTTACGCAAACGCACGCGCAGACGCTTCTGCCGGCGAATGCCAACCGGAAGCAAATTCTGGAAGCCTATGAGAAAGCGTTCCAAAGAGCCGGCTTTACTTCGGTCACGCTGGTGGACCCCAACGGCGAAGTGTTGGCCAGCACCGACCCACACCGGCTGGGCAAGAGAATTTTTATCAAGCGGCGCCGCCTGGCCGAGGAACAACCCATCCACATTTCAGCGCAGTTTCCCTCCGTTTATGTAGATTCCAGCGGCACGCAGCGCACTTTCCCGATTCAATTTCCTATTGTCCAAAGCAACAAGGTGATCGGTTACGCGGACTTGGCTGGGGTGAGCGACGAAGTGGGCCAGGCGCTGCGGCGGATTTATCTGGTGCGGACCGTGTGGATCATCATCACCTTGCTGGCTGGGATGTTCATGATCGTTTACCTGGCCTTTCGCTTCACGAGGCCGATTGACCTGTTGGTGGAGGGAGCGCACAAAGTGGCGGAGGGTAATCTGGATGTGGAGTTGCCGTTCCGCGGTTCGGATGAGATGGGTCGGCTGGCCCAAACTTTCAACCAAATGGTGGAACGGCTGCGCGAGCATCGGCAGCTCCAACAGCGGCTTTCGGAAGCCGAAAAGGCTTCGCTGGTGGCGCGGTTTGCGGCCACGGTCGCTCACGAGGTGCGCAATTCTCTCAACTTTATCAATCTGAGCATTGATCAGATTCGCGTCCGCCAGGGCGTCGGCGAGGATGCGCATTCACGAGAGCTGGCGCGCAACCTCAATAATATGAAGGATGAAATCAGCCGATTGAAGCGCCTGGTCAGCGACTTTTTGGTCATCGGCCGCCAAGCCCCACCGCAGCTCGAGCGATGCGACCTCAAGAGAACGGTCGAGCAGGCGATGGCCGTGGTGGAAAAACAGGCGCACCAACAAGGAATTGTTTTCCGCCTGGATTTTGCGCCCGACCTGCCGATCCTGCATGGTGACGCGGGCCAGCTCAAGACGTGTTTCTTGAACATTTTGACGAATTCGGTGCAAGCTCTGCCGAACGGCGGTGAAATCTCGGCGACGGCGCGAACTTTTCACGCCGAGAACGGGACAGGCCACATCGAGCTGGCCTTTGAAGATACGGGGCCGGGGATTCCGGTCGAAGACCGCGAGAGGATTTTCACGCCGTATTATTCCACTAAAGCGACGGGCTTTGGTCTGGGGTTGGCGATCACCCGGAAAATCATCGAAGATCATGGCGGTCGCATTTGGGCAGCCAGCCACGGCGGTTCGGGGGCCGTCCTGATAATTACCCTTCCGTTAACGCCTGCCGGCGCGTCCGAGGCCAGGGAGATGGCCGCCTCCACGGCTGCCTAGGGAAGTTGCGTGGTGCCTCAAGGATCCATCCTCGTTGTGGACGACGAAGAGCGGCAACGGGAAATCTACCGCGATATCCTGCAAGACGAGGGCTACGAAGCGGTCACGGCTTCGAGCGGAGAAAGCGCGCTGCGCCTGCTCGGCCAAAAGCGATTCGATCTGGTGCTGACAGATCTGAATATGGCCGGCATGACGGGCATCGAGTTGCTGACCGAAATCCTGCGCACCGATCCCACCGTAGCCGTGATTCTGATCACCGGTTATCCCTCGATCGGCTCCGCCATTGACGCCACGAAGCGTGGGGTCTATCAGTATCTTGAAAAACCGGTGGATCGCTCGCGGCTTCTTGAGGTGGTGGACGATGCGTTCCGCCGGCTGGAGGCGCTGCGGCGAACGATTCTTGGCAATTCACCGGCCATCAAGGAAATGGTGCGCTTGATTCTGAAAGTCGCGCCCACCCCTCACACGGTGTTAATTCTGGGCGAAAGCGGGACGGGAAAAGAGCTGGTAGCGCGGGAAATTCATCGGCACAGCCCACGGTGCGAGCAGCCGTTTTTGGCCCTCAATTGCGCTTCACTGACCGACACGCTCCTCGAGAGCGAACTCTTCGGTCACGAAAAAGGCGCCTTTACGGATGCGCATCAGCAGAAAAAGGGGCTGTTCGAGCGGGCCCATCAGGCCACGCTGTTTCTGGATGAAATTGGCGACACCAGCCTGGCGATGCAGGCGAAGATTTTGCGAGCCCTTCAGGAGCGCGAAATCATGAGAGTGGGCGGGACCGAGCCGATTAAGGTGGACGTGCGCATCATTGCGGCCACCAACAAGAACCTCGAGCAGCTTATGGGCCAAGGGAAATTCCGCGAGGATCTTTATTATCGGCTGAAAGTGATTCCGATTGTTTGTCCGCCGCTCCGCGAGCGGACGGAAGATATCGAGCAGTTGGCGGTGCACTTTATGCGGCGCGCGGCGCTCACCTCGGAGAGAGCAGTGAGCGGAATCACTCCGGCGGCGCTCGAGGCCCTCCGAAGCTACAACTGGCCCGGCAACATCCGCCAACTTGAAATGGCCATGGAGCGCGCGGTGGTTTTGGGAGAAACATCTTGCATTGACGTCGGTGATCTGCCGCCAGAAATTGTTTGTCCGGACGCGCGAACGGGAGAAACGGCGGCGGCTCCCGCGGCGGAAAGCCCTGTGGCCGCGTCGGAGCCTCCAGCCGGCCCCGTGATCCGGGAACGCTCCTGGGAGGAGCACGAAAAGGCGAAGATTTCCGAAGCGCTCGAACGCTCCAACGGGAATATCACACGTGCCGCGCAGCTTCTCGGCATGACCTTCCGCACGCTACAATATCGGCTGGAGAAATTTGGGATCAAGAAATCTACAGGCTAGGACGAGTCCAGCGTAATCGTCCACCGTAAGACCTTCCAGCTTCGCGGCGAAGACTCGGGATTGGTGGGGGAATCGCGTGGACTTGAGGGGTTTGGAAAGGCTCGAGCGAGATTCCAGAAGCAGCTTCCAATTCACCTGAGCGCAGAGGAGCTTGCAACTTCGACGTTTCTGCCTTGGGCCGCAGAATTGCCGGGCTAAATCGCGCTCAACTTTTGATAACGAGGCGCCGAAATATCAATAAGAACACAAAAGGCGGTTGCTACGCCTGTTGGCCGCGGCGCAGCGGGGAAATCGAGCCACGATCTTTCCAGGAAATGAGTCAGCGGTTCGGTCGGCAGGCAGGCCGGGGGTGGGTCGTGGGCACGTTGAAAAGAACATGCGAATTTTGGTGGTTGAAGATGATCGGGCGGTAGCTAGTTTCCTGCGAAAGGGGCTGGAAGCGGAGCATTATGCGGTGGACGTAGCCGTCGAGGGTAAGGAAGGACTCTCGCTGGCCGAGGCAGTGGACTACGACATGATGCTGCTCGACCTGATGCTCCCGGGCATGGATGGTTGGGATTTGCTAAAACGGCTGCGGGCGCGGAAAAAAGAATTGCCGGTGTTAATCCTGACGGGCCGCACGGGAGTGGAGGAGCGAGTCCGCGGCCTCGACCTTGGCGCCGACGATTATCTTACCAAACCCTTCGCGTATCGTGAGCTGGCGGCTCGGGTCAGGGCGCTGCTGCGGCGCGGGCAACGCCCGCCGGAGCTCAAACTGAAAACCGCTGATCTTGAACTCGATCGCGTGGACCGCGTGGCGCGGCGAGGGGGCACGATCTTGGATCTCACCCCCAAAGAATTCGCGCTTCTCGAATACTTGATGCGCAACGCCGGGCGGGCTGTCACGAGAGCCATGATCATCGAGCATGTCTGGGATTTTTCCTTCGATACGATGACCAACATCGTGGACGTGTATATCAATTACTTGCGGAAAAAAGTTGACGCGAGCTTCGAGCCTAAGCTGATTGAGACCGTGCGGGGCACGGGTTACCGCCTCAGCCTTGGTCAGGAGGAAAGGTGATCCCGTGGCCCCAGCAGGAAAGGCCGGTCCGCACGAGAGCCTCATTGCCTTACTCCAGCCCGGTTACCATCCATGGCGCATGATTTTATTCCCACCCTGGACCTTCTTGTCCATCGCTTGACTCAGCCCATCACCGCATTGCGGGGTCTGTTGGAAGTCAGCTTGATGGGAGAACTGAACGCTGCCAATTGCCGGCAAACGCTGGAAGAGGCTTTGGACCAAGCGGAGCGAGCCTCGGAAGTTCTGGACCAAATGAAAGAAATTGTGGAATCCGCCGCCGCGAGCGGAGGGTTGCGGCATGTGAGCTGGGCGGAGACGCTTGGCCAGGCCGTTATATCGCTTCAGCCACTCGCTGCGGCTCGGCAGGTGAGCGTCGTCATGGAGCTTCAAGAAACCACGCTGGTGCGGGCGAATCCTGAGCGGTTGAGTTTGGCCACACGTCAGTGCCTCGCCATGGCCATAGAATGCAGCCCTATGGGTGGCTCAGTTCGGATCAACCTGGGGCCTTCGGGTAATGAGTTGGTTCTTAGCGTCCGCACCGAAGGGGAAAATTTAGAATTTCCGCTGCCTGCCGATGCTGGTGAAGAACCGGATGTCCCCATGGATAAGCTCAAATGGGATGGATTACGGCGACTGATGCGCGTC
>JAJYNF010000224.1 GCA_021786455.1 Acidobacteriota bacterium | reverse complement strand
ATACCTTTCACTGCCGGCGAAAGTGTTCATCGAGGTCGTGCGCGAGTCCACTAAAGCGCCGGCGCCAAGCGATTCCACGGCGACGGCAAAGATTCACTAAGGCGGCGCGGGCAGGCCTTGCGTCCGCGGGCGGCCCCGCCGGACGAACGGAGCGAAGTTCCGTCCAGCCGCGGCAGGAATCAGCAGCCATGGACCGCGGCTTCAGAAATGAAATGAGATGCTGAGGGAGACTTCCAATCCGAACAAGGGCAAAGCCCCGCTGATGGTCATGAAGTTCGGCGGGACATCGGTGGGCAGCCCGGAGCGGATGCAGCATGTGGCCAAGCTCGTCAAGGAGCACGCCCGCCACGCCGAGGTCGTGGTGGTCGTGTCGGCCATGGGGGGCGTGACGGACATGCTCATCCGCGCCGCGAATGAAGCGGCTAAGGGCGACCGCGAGCACTTCAAAGGCGTGCGGCAGGAGCTGGCGCGGCGACATCGGGAAGTCGCCGACCAATTGCTGAGCGCGAGCGAGCAGGCGAACGTGCTGCCGCGTCTGGCGGAGCAGATCCGGCAATTCGAAGACCTTTGCTCCGGCTTCGCGCTGGTGCGTGAGGTGACGCCACGCGCCATGGACACGCTTTCCAGCATGGGCGAAGTGATGTCGGCAGAGCTCGAGGCGGCTATTCTGCGCTCGCTCGGCGCGAATGCGGAGGCGGTGGACGCGACGGAGCTCATTGTGACGGACGAGAACTTTGGTAACGCCTCGCCCCAGATGGAGGAGACCATCGCCAAAACACGGCAGGGGCTGGCGGCGCTGCGCAAGCGCGGCGCGATCCCCGTAATTACCGGGTTTCGCGGCGCGACGCGCGCCGGCGTCTGCACGACGCTGGGGCGTGGCGGCTCGGATTACAGCGGAACGTTGATCGGCGCGGCGCTCGACGCGGAGGAAGTGTGGATTTGGACGGACGTGGACGGCGTCATGACCGCCGACCCGCGGTTGGTGCCGGAAGCGCGCATCCTGCCGGAAATCTCCTACCGAGAGGCCACGGAGCTTTCTTTCTTCGGGGCGAAGGTTTTGCATCCCAAAACCATCCTTCCGGCGATGAAGAAAAAAATTCCCGTGTGGATCAAAAATAGCTTTAACCCGTCGTGCCCGGGAACAAAGATTGGCCCGGCGGCAGCGAATGGCGCCCCGGGAGTGAAGGCGATTACCTCTGTCAGCAAAGCTCACCTCCTCACGGTGACCGGGCGGGAAACGCTGAGCTTCCCGCAATTGGCGGCCCGCGTCTTTGAAGCGCTCGGTGAGGATGGGATTGCCACGCTGATGGTGACGCAGTCGTCGGCGGATAACGTGCTCTGCTTCGCCGTCCACGATGCGGACTTGAAGCGCGCCAAGGCCAAACTGGAGAAATCTTTTGAGCTCGAATTGCTGCACGACGCCCGCGCTGCGATTGACGTGATGCCGCACATTGCCATCGTGGTGGCTATCGGCGAGAACATGAAAGGCACGCCCGGCCTCGCCGGACGCGCCTTCGGGGCGCTCGGACGGCGCGGGATCAACATCATCGCCATTGCGCAAGGCTCGACCGAATTGAGCATCTCCTTTGCCGTCAAAGCGTCGGAAATGAAGGAAGCCGTCAAAGCAATCCATGAGGAGTTTCAGCTCTAGGGTTGCCGAGCTTTGTCCGTCAGGTTTGGCTAGCCGCGACGGCGCAGGTTCCGTCGCGGGTCGGTGAGGTTGTCGGCCGGCAACCCTTGAGCGACCTGGCAATTTCCGGCGAATTGTGGTGACCCGCGAATGTTGCGCGGTTCAACCCGCGGGAAAGGCCCCGTAGGGAGCGATCATGTCTGGTGCCTACCTCCAATGCATTGAAGAAGCCTGTGGGCGGCGACAGGACTCCAAGCGCAATGAGTCGTCTTGCGCGTGGTGCGGAGGATTGCTGGAAGTGAAGTACGACTTCGATCCGTTTGACCCTGAGGCGCTCCGCCGCACTTGGCACCAGCGGCGGCTGAGCGGCGAGCCAATAGACCGCAGCGGCGTGTGGCGTTTCCGCGAGTTGCTCCCGTTTGTTGATTCTTCGACGCGCATCGTTTCGCTCTCGGAAGGTTCGACGCCGCTGGTGGGCACACGGCGCGCCGGTTGGTGGGCCGGGCCGGTCCATCTGACCATCAAGCATCAGGGCAACAACCCGACCGGTTCATTCAAAGACTTGGGCATGACGGCGTGCATGACGCGGGCGCTAGCGCGCGGCGTTCCGATGGTGGCGTGCGCTTCCACCGGCAATACGTCTTCGTCCATGGCCGCCTACGCCGGGCGAGCCGGCATTCGAGCGCTGTTGTTGGTCCCTTACCGACAGATTTCCGCCGCCAAGCTGGCCCAGGCGCTCGACTTTGGAGCCATCGTGGTGGAGGTCGGCGACACCTTCGACGAGGCGTTTGGCCTGCTGCGCCAACTGGCCCCGGAAATGGGCCTCTATCTGGTCAACTCGGTTAATCCTTTCCGGATCGAAGGGCAGAAAACGATTGTGGCGGAAATGCTGGAGCAGCGAGCCTGGCGGCCGCCGGACTATATCGTGGTTCCAGGAGGCAACCTGGGCAACGCTTCGGCTCTCGGTAAGGGACTGCGCGAGCTGAAGATGCTGGGATTTATCGAGAAGGTGCCGCGTGTGGTCGTCGTGCAGGCGGCGGGGGCGAATTCTTTTTACCAGACCCTCGCCGCAGGCTCGCGCGAGCTGATTCCTGTCGAAAACCCCTCCACCGAAGCGACGGCTATCCGCATTGGCCGGCCCGCCAACTGGAAAAAAGCCCGGCGCGTCCTGGAATGGACCAGCGGGCTTTGCGAGTCGGTGACGGATGAGGAAATTTTCGAGGCTAAGGCCGTGCTGGCGGAAGACGGGGTGGGGTGCGAGCCGGCTTCGGCGGCGACCGTCGCGGGAGTGCGCAAGCTGGTGCGCGGCGGGAAAATTGAGCGCCACGCCGACGTTGTGGCCGTGCTGACCGGACATCAATTGAAGGACACCGAATACGTCATGCGCCATCGCTCCCAATCGCAAGAGAATCGCCAGCGATTACTCGTTGAGCCATCCCTTGATGCTCTACGCCGCGAGCTGGAAAAACTTCTGACCATCCCAGCTGGTGGATTGGCATCTTGAATTGTTGTTGACAATGGATTATGGGCGTGCTAGATTTCCTACCGACCGGTCGGTAAGAGCGTCCGAGCTAGAAGATTGGTAACCACAATGGGCGGACGACGGACCCTTCGAGGCG
>JAJYNF010000011.1 GCA_021786455.1 Acidobacteriota bacterium | reverse complement strand
TCGCAGTCCGGCCGGTGCGCTCAGCGGAAGAAGCCCGCTATCAAGAGTTGATGGAACGGCATCACTACCTGGGGGCGTTGCCGAAGATCAGCGAAATGTTGTGGTACGTGGCGACCTGGCGCGAGGTGGGCCAAACGCGCGGGTTTCGCCGCACGCATTGACGCCCTTCTGAAAGAAGATCTTGGGATAGGGCGCGTTGACCGGATTCGGCGGATAGGTCGCCATGGCGGCGCGGTTGGCGGCTTGCTGACGCTCCCGAAAATCCCGGTCAAGACGCCGCCCAACCCAATGCACGTTCGCGCACAGGATGATCGTTACGACCGCTCCCCAGACCGCCGGTTTCGAACGGACCGGTATTGCGTCTAAGGTCGATCGCGGCGCAAACGAGCCGGCCAGCAACGCCGCAGGAACGACGGCCAATAAGGGAAGAGATTCCAAAGCCGCGGGGGGCGGAAGGAGACGCCTCCGGCCAGGACGGCCCCGGGCGCGAAGTCAATCCGGGAAGCGAAGGGGCGACGGCCGAAGCGAGAAATTCCCGGCGGTTGACCGCTGCGCCGTTCGACTTTATGTGCCGTGACATGGAATTTTAACCCCTCTCCGTCATTGCTTTCAGGGCCTCGGATGCGAGGAAGGACGCTTTCAGGAAGCTTGCCATCCTATGCGCCATCCGAGGCAAAATCCAGAGCTTCGTTTGATAGTTCCCTTCGCGCCGGTGAATTTACATAATCTTTAACCTCGCCGGGCCAGACCAGAGCGAGAATTTTCAGTGGAGGCCGGCCGCCCGCCGCCAGCATGCGGCCCCGCGGGACGGTTTCCGGACGACTTGGAGAAGCAGTTGAGAATTCGAGCGTCCATTCTAAACGAAGGTGGTCCCAATGAAAAACATGTTGAAAGCGATCGTAATGCTCATAGCAATCCCAAGCGTGGGCATGGCACAGGCTGCCTCTGGGCTTTCGCCCAATCGTTTTACGACACTCGATCCGCCGCCTGGAGCGCGAGTCGAGCGACGTGTGACCGTGCGTTTTCGCGGCCCAATGATGCGACGATTCCAGCGGCCGATGATGAGGCCGTGGTGGGAAAATCCCTTCATCGCTCGGCGAATCGGTTTGACCGCCGCGCAACGGCGGCAACTTGGCAAGATTTCCTTTCAGAGCCGCCTGCGAATGATTGATCTGCGGGCCGCGCTCGAAAAGGAGCGGCTATTGCTCCAGCCGATGCTCCAGTCCCAGCATCCAAACCAGTCGCAAGTTCTCACTCAGATTGACAAAATCGGCCAGGCTCGTACCGCGGTTCTTCGCGCAAAGACGGGGACGATGCTCGCCGTTCGGAACGTGCTGACTCCCGAGCAGTGGCAAAAGCTTCGCATGGCGAGGGAGTGGGGTCCGCGGATGATGGCCATGCGCTTCCGCAATCGCCGCGGTGCTCGGCCACCGGCGCCGCCTAAACGCTAAGCCTGCCGCCGGCTTAACTCAACTTCGGGAGGCTTGTCCAGCCTCCCGAAGTGCTTTATTCCCAGGGCCACCAGCCATACGTACACCGGCGCATACTCAAGTCCCAGCATCAACGGCGAGTTGTGGAATCCCTGACCCGCCGCGTAAGTCACCACGGGCGAATAGCCCAGCACGCAAGTGACGCTCATCAGCAGCAATGGCAGGTTGGGTTCCAGGCACAAAAAGGGAACGAACCACGTGAAGTACCACGGAAAAGCGTTGGGCGAGAGGAACAGCAACCCCGCCAGGATGACTAGGCACGGTCGCGCCGGCCCGATCCGCTGCTTGACGCCGTAAAACACTAGCCCCAGCGTCGAGGTCACCGCGACGAGCTCAGCCTGGGCTTTTGAATTGCCCGCCCAACGGAGAAGCCGAAATAGGCTGTCGTTCCCTTCCCAGCCAGCCGCGTAATCCGAAAAACCCCGGATCAGTTGCCCGCCAGCTTGCCGAAACGGGAAATACCCCAAAGCCGCCACGGCGAGAAACAAGCCTGCCATACCCCAGCGTTTTTTTTGCTTAAGGAAAACCGGCAGAAGGATTACCGAGAACAATTTTGAGAGGAAAGACAATCCCAGAAAAACCATCGAGAACGCATCAAGGCCGAGTGTGATAAAATAAAAACTTAGGGCAAGCGTGAAGACGGCCAGAGAGTCGTGATGCCCCGACAGGGCGAAAGAAATGATGACGGCCGGGTTCCAGGCGTAGATTAAGCAGCGATGAAGAGATTTTTTCGTCGCTTGCAGGAGAAGTAAAACGATCGCCAGCGTGGCGAGGTCCAAGGCCGTGAAAGTCCATTTGAGGCCGGCAATCGTGCGCAGTTGCGCGAAGACCCATTCGCTTAAAGGCGGATAAATCGCTGGCACGGTACGCCCGGTCGTAATTGGGTGAAGAGAGTTCTGAAACCGAGCAAGCCGCCGCATGGCGGGATAAACCGTGTAGGGGTTAAATCCGGCGCGTTCGACCCTGCCGTCCCATTGGTAGCGGTAAAGGTCATCGGTTAACGAAGGCGGCGCCGGAAGAACGGCCAGGCGAGCCAGAATGCCGGCACCAACGATGACCGCCAAGGCCACGCCCCCGAGCGGGAAGTTTTCCACGACGTAGCACCCCGCGATATAGACCATGCCCACGATGAGCATCCACGCGATAAATTCCGGCACATGTTCCTGGAGCCTGGTCTCGCGGCCCACGCCAATAAAAATCGCCGCCAGAGCGATGGCGAGTCCGGTGATGCAGAGGGTTCCTTTCAAGGTCTTGAGGTTGTCCGAGTAGGGCGTCGGGGCGTTGGCGCTCTGGACGGGCTGAATTTTTATCTTGGGGTTCAACGGTCGAAATCTCCATGGTGATTCCGCTGATTGCCGCGTTGCTTGCGCCGACCAATCCGGTGGCGCATTATTTCTATCTGATTTTTCACAAGGACCCGTTTCGAGGTATTTACCAACCGAATGCCTTTGATCTCTCGTTCGAGATTCCTTACTTTACCATCCTTATTCTTCTCTCGATTTACGGTCTCCATCGTTATTGCTTGACGTATCTCTATCTAAAGCACCGGCGCAACGCGCCCAAGCCCGCTGCGGAGTTTTCCGAACTGCCTCGCGTAACCGTGCAACTACCCATTTACAACGAGCGCTACGTCGTCGAACGCCTTTTGGAAGCGGCTGCGCGCCTCGATTACCCGCGCGATCGCTTGGAAATCCAAGTGCTCGACGACTCGACGGACGAAACGCGGTTCCTGGCTGCGCGCCGCTCGAGTGAGTATGCGCAGGGCGGCGTGCCGATGATTTATCTCCATCGCGACCATCGCCAGGGTTTTAAGGCTGGGGCATTGGAGGAAGGCTTGAAGCGCGCCAGCGGTGAATTCATCGCGGTCTTTGACGCCGACTTTGTTCCTCCGCCGGACATTTTGCGCCGCATGGTTCACTACTTTACCGATTCGCATATCGGGATGGTTCAAGGGCGTTGGTCCTGGATCAATCAGGATTACTCGGCCTTGACTCAGGTCGAAGCCATTATGCTGGATGGCCACTTCATTGTTGAACACGGCGGCAGAAATTTTTCCGGCCGCTTCTTCAACTTCAACGGCACGGCGGGAATGTGGCGCCGCGCCGCCATCGAAGACGCGGGCGGCTGGAAGCACGACACCTTGACGGAAGACACCGACTTAAGCTACCGCGCTCAGCTTCGCGGTTGGAAATTTGTCTATGACCCCACGATCGTGTGTCCCTCCGAGCTCCCCGTGGAAATGAACAGCTTCAAAACTCAGCAGGCGCGTTGGGCCAAAGGCCTGATTCAGGTGGCGAAAAAAATCCTGCCCGCCGTCTGGCGAAGCGATCAGCCGCTGGCCATCAAGCTAGAGGCCACTTTTCACCTTACCTCCAACCTTGCCTATCCGCTGATGGTCGCCTTCGCCATCATTCTCTGGCCGGCCATGATTGTCCGCTTTTACCAAGGCTGGTTTCAGATGCTTTATCTGGACGTGCCGTTATTTATCGCCTCCACGTGCACCGTTTCCGGGTTCTACATCGTTGCCGAGCGCACGCTTTACCCGCGCGGCTGGTGGAAGCGGGTCATTTACGTTCCGTTTCTGATGGCCACGGGCATCGGCCTCGCCGTGTCGAACGCGAAGGCGGTGATCGAAGCGATGGTGGGCAAACCTTCGGAATTTGTTCGCACGCCCAAGTATCGGGTCGAAGCCCACGACCATGGCTGGGAGCGGAAAAAATACGTCCGACGCAGGATAGGCTGGATTCCCATCGCCGAGTTGGCGCTGGCAGCTTATTTTTTGATGGTCACAAACTACGCCATCTCTCGGGAGAACTATTTGACAGCCCCGTTTTTAGCTTTGTTCTTCGTCGGATACGGCTATATGGGTTCCATGTCGTTGTTGCAGACCCCGCTCAGGCGGCTGTGGGCTGCTTTGCCTTCGCTCATGGGCGAGCGCATTCGCCGGGCCGAACCCGCGACTTAATCCGCCATTCAATCCCTGGAACAGCTAATCTCCGGCTGGCTTTCCTGACCCGACCTGACAAACGGCTGTCACGGCTATCCTCTGGGATGGTACGATTCGTCGGTAGCGGCCACGGTCCCAATTAGCCAATGAGTGTTTGTCGCTCGCCCGATTGAGTCTGGAAGCTTGCCTTGCGGCGCAAACGGTTCAGGCGGTGAGAAAGGCGGCGCCCAGCCAAGCAGGAATTGGGTTGGCCGCGGAGCCGGTCAAGCGCAGCTTCAGCGAATTCGACGGCCTTGGCAACATCGCGCTCGCGGTGCTCGTAGTAAATCGCCAGTTGCTCGTAAGCTGCGATTGAATCCGGCGTTTCGCGCCGGACCAACTCCCGCCACAGCTCGGCCGCAGCGCGGTAATTGCCTTGCCGTTTGTGCTGCGCGGCAAGATGGGCGAGCGCGCGCGGCTCGATGCTCTCCGGCAGTCCGCGGTCGAGCGCCTTGCAGCAGGCGGCGACGGCGCGGTCGCTTTCGCCGGCGCAATGGAAAATCCGGCTAAGGCTGAAAAGGTCGCGCCCATCCGCCACGCCGTTTTCTCCGCCTTGGCGGAGGTTTTCGGAGAGCGCTGCGGCCAGGGCGGCGAGCGTCACAATATCGAGCGCGTTGTGATAGAAAACCGCCTCAAGCCCACGCGCGTTACCGCCGCGCAGATAATCGAAGTAGAGCCGCGGAATGTCGGCGCCGTCCACGTCCCCGTGGCGATTGACGGCCAGGACTTCGCGCTCCAGCCGCTTGAGCTCGCAGCTCTCCAGGCGCAGCTTCCACATTCGCCGCGCGGGATGCAAAAGGTCGAGATGGATGAGCCGCTCGAAGGGCGAGCGCATCCGGGCCAGGCGATAGCGCGTCTCGAGCAGTGGCAAATCGAACGTCTTGCCGTTGAACGTGACCACCGCCTCGCACGACGCAAGCGCGTCTTCGAGCGCCCTGAGCGCGGCCTTTTCCTCCGTCAGCTCGCGCAGGAAATATTGTTGGACGCGGAAGCCCGAACCCTCCGCGCGGCCCATGCCGATCATGAAGGCGCAGGTGCCGGTGCCGCCGGCGAGGCCGGTCGTCTCCGTATCAAGATAAAGGATGGACGACGATTCGGGCAGCGTCTGGCCGGGAAGGAACAGGTTGAGCGGAGAGAGGTCGGCGAAGGCCACGTCACCGATGCGGGAGCTTCCGTAAGGCCGGCCGAAAGGCAGAGTTTGCCGCGCCAAGAAAAATTCGCCCAAAACGTTTCTGGAGACTTCGCCCTCGACGCACTGTTCAATCGGGCACCGAGCGCGCTCCCCCGCCAGAGTTCGCTCGCGCTTTTGAAGTTTCAGGAGATATTTGAGTTGATGCTCGAGGCCCGAGTCACACCGGGTCTTGGCCGCCGACGCTCGCAGGAGTTTTAGTTTTTGATCCAGGTCCATTGAACGCGTTCGCTTTTCAGAGCACCTCGCGCGGAGGCCCAGAGACGCAAAGCCATTCGAACGCCGCTTTGCGCTTCTTTTGATCCGCGCGTCTTTGCGAGAGCCTCCCCGTTGTTGTCCCTCCCAAAACGCTACTCACTGGCCGCCGCGCCTAATTTTCGCAAAATCTCGAGCGCCACTTCCTTGCCTCGTTCACCCACTTCGCCCGCCGGGCCGACGCACGATGGGCAGCCGGAGGGACAACCGCACCCGGCAATGAGGCGATGCGTATTTGCAATCAGGCTTTCGCAGAGGCGGAAGAGCGGCTCGCTGAAGCCGATTCCGCCGGGATATTTGTCGTAGAGATATATGTTGGGTTCGAAGAGGGTCCGCCGCGCGATCTCTGTCGTCTTTTGAATTCCTTCCGGATTCCGGCTACTGATGTCCGGCTCCTGACCGCTGATTTCGCGATTTTCCCCCACGGCCACGCCCAGGTCGCGAGCGTCGCACATCAACAGCAGAGTCGCAATGGCCTGAAGGGCGTTCGAAAGGCCGTGCAGTCCGTTCAGCCGCTCCTCGGCGGGGTAGGGCAACGCCGCGAAAAATGCCTGCGAAAACGTAAGCCAGAACGCCGTCGTGTGCATTTCCTGCTCCGGTAGCATCAGATCGCCCGAGCCGGTGTTCTCCATGGTATGAAACTTGATCTTCTTGAACCCCACCACCTGCGTGTTGACCTGGACTTCGCCGTGGCGCTTCAACGCCGCGGCGCGCGCGGCGCCATCGGCGACGGGCGCTGAGTCGAACAATTCGAGAACTTTGATCTTCGTGTACGAGATCGCGTCGGTGAAGTAATCGGAGTCGCATGGGCGCACGAAGGCCTTGCGCTCGCCGTAGTCGAGCCGCTCGACGTGGTATTGCCGGCCATCCTGAAGGTAAATCGCCTTCTCATGCACGGTGGTCAGCGCGCTAGAAAAATCCACTTCAGCGATGATTTTGGGCTCGCGGGTGATGTCCACGATCACGAAATTATCCGAGGAGACAGAGCGTAGGCTGATGGCGTCCGCAGGATAACTTTCCGAAATCCAGTGCCAGCCGTCGGATGTCTTGTGTAAAAATCCCAGCTCAGCCAGATGCTCCAGCAAGCGTGGCAAGTCGAGCGAGCCGAATTTTTCATCTTCCGTGAGGGGCAGCTCAAAAGCCGCGCACTTGAGGTGATTGAGAAGTATGTGCAGGTTGTCCGGATTGGCGTACCCGTGCTCGGGCGAACGGCCGAAGAAATATTCCGGGTTCTGAACCATGAACTGATCCACCGGAGCGCTCGATGCAACCAGCACCGCCGCGGAAGTCGCCTCGCGGCGTCCCGCTCGTCCGGCGCGCTGCCAGGTGGACGCAATAGTTCCTGGATAACCGGCCAGCACGGCGGCGTCGAGGCTGCCGATATCAATGCCCAGCTCGAGCGCGTTCGTGGCGACCACGCCGCGCAGACGGCCGTCGCGCAGGTCGCGCTCGATCTCGCGCCGTTCGAGCGGCAAATAGCCGCCTCGGTAACCGCGAACCACCTCGGGCCCGGCGGGCGCTTGCGACAAATCCTCTTTCAAATACGTCACCAGAATTTCCGCGGCCAGGCGCGAGTTGGCAAAGACGATGGTGCCGAGTCCGCGCTCAAGGAACGTCCGAGCCAGGCGGCGCGCCTCATTCAAGTACGACCGTCGAATGCCGAGCTGCGCGTTGACGACGGGCGGATTGTAAAGCGCAAAATACCTCTCGCCCGAGGGTGCGCCGTTGCCGTCAATCAGCGTCACATCCTCTTCCAGAATGCGCGAGGCGAGCTCGGCCGGGTTGGCAATCGTTGCTGAGGTGCAAATGAACTGCGGCCGGCTGCCATAAAACGCCGCGATCCGCTTGAGCCGCCGCAACACGTTGGCGAGATGGCTGCCGAAAACACCGCGATAGTAGTGAAGCTCGTCAATGACGATGAAGCGGAGATTCTCAAACAGGCGTTCCCACTTCGTGTGGTGGGGCAGAATGCCGGCGTGGAGCATGTCCGGGTTGGTAATGACCAGGTTGGCGCGGGAGCGGATGGCGGCGCGGGCGTCCTGCGGCGTGTCACCGTCGTAGGTGAAGGTTCGAATGGTCTCGCCCAGTTTTTCCGTCCAGCGGTTGAGTTCGGCAAGTTGATCTTGCGCGAGGGCTTTAGTCGGGAAAAGATACAGCGCCCGCGTTTCCGGATTTTCGGCGAGAGCGGAAAGAATCGGCAGGTTGTAGCAAAGGGTTTTGCCCGATGCCGTCGGCGTGACGACCACAATGTTCCTGCCCTCCCGCGCCAGCCGCGCCGCCTCGGCTTGATGGATATAGAGTTGATCTATGCCTCGCGCGCGAAGCGCATCGGCAACGCGAGGTGGCAAAAAATCCGGAAGCGGCGTGGACTTGGCCGCGCGCGCCGGATAATGCTGAACCGCCGTTAAGCCGCCACGGGCGGATGCCGCCTTGAACTTCTGCCGGATTTCTTCGAGCGCGACCTCAACCGGCGCTTGCGGCTGCGAATGCTTCCGCGCGCGGGTCAGCCGACTGAGAATTTCTGTTTCGCCTTGGGTTTTCATGGCCACCTGTCCAACTCGTCGGCGAACGCCCCTCCTTCGCCTTTTGTTCGCTGATGCTACCACAGACGATGCAGCTTGCCTAGCTAATTCTTTTTCAGAGGCAAGGGCCTGGGAGATCGCGAGCCAGCCTTCCGGGGCGCGCCATCGTTGGTTCGCCGGTCAACGCGCCGGCGTTCCGGTTTGCGGTTGACTTTGGCGTTGGACAATTCAATAATGCGTCAGGGAACGTGGCTTGATGCTTTGCAGCCGATCTAACCCCACCTTTTTACCGTCCCGATATTTGAGGATGTATGGCAACCACAACCACAGTTCATGAAGGCCATGGGATTTCCAAGCAGATTTTGGTTGGCGCTTACCGCACGATAATTCTTTCCCGGCGGCTCGACGACAAGGAAATCCAGCTCAAACGGCAGAATCGCGCTTTTTTCCAGATCAGCGGCGCAGGACATGAGGCCATCAATGTAGCGGCGGCGCTGCACCTGCGGGCCGGCTACGACTGGTTTTATCCCTATTATCGCGACCGCGCGTTTTGCCTCCAAATCGGCATGACACCGCTCGACATGCTGCTCGGCGCGGTCGGCTCGAAGGATGACCCTTGCTCGGCGGGACGGCAAATGCCCTCGCATTGGTCGTCCAAGGCGCTCCACATCGTTTCGCGCTCGAGCCCCACAGGAACCCAGATTCATCAGGCAGTCGGGTCAGCCGAAGCGAGCCGCTATTTTTGGCAAGCGCGCGAGGCGGCGGAATTGGCGCGCAGCTTCCACGCGGACGAGGTCACTTATGTTTCGCTGGGTGACGGCGCCACCAGTGAAGGCGAGTTCTGGGAATCGCTCAACTGGGCGTGCGGGCAAAAGCTCCCGGTCGTCTATGTGGTGGAGGACAACGGCTACGCCATTTCGGTTCCGGTGGACGTTCAGACCCCGGGAGGCAACATCTCCCGGCTGGTCCGCGACTTCCCCAACCTGTTGACGCTCGAATGCGACGGCACGGACTTCCTCGAGAGCTATGAGGCGGCCGGCAAGGCCGTCGAACACGCTCGCGAACGGCGCGGCCCGGCGCTCATTCACGCTCACGTCATCCGACCGTACTCGCATTCGCTCTCTGACGATGAGCGATTGTATAAATCGGAAGCCGTTCGGCAGGAAGAGGCCAAGCGCGACCCGCTGCCGCGCCTGGCGCATTATCTGCTGGCTCAGGGCTTGCTTACCGAGAAGGAGCTGAAGCACCTTGAGGCCGAAGTGGATCACGAAATTCGTCACGCCGCTGATAAGGCGCTCGAAGCTCCGCCGCCTGAACCCGACAAAATCTTGCTCTACCTTTACTCGCCCACCGTGGACCCAACCTCCGAGCGGTTTGACCATCCTCCCAAGTTTCACGGCGAGCCGCGCACCATGGTGGACATGATCAACGCCTGCCTGCGCGACGAAATGGCTCGCGACCCGCGGGTCGTCGTTTTTGGCGAGGACGTAGCCGATTGCAGCCACGAAGACGAATTGCCCAAAGTAAAAGGCAAGGGAGGAGTTTTCAAGGTCACGCACGGCCTCCAGCGACAATTCGGGAGCGCGCGCTGCTATAACACCTCGCTCGCCGAAGCGGGCATCGTGGGCCGCGCCATGGGCATGGCGACGCGCGGGTTGAAGCCGGTCACCGAAATTCAGTTTTTTGATTACATCTGGCCCGCCGTGATGCAGATGCGGGATGAAATCCCCACGCTGCGCTGGCGTTCCCACAATGAATTCTCCTGCCCGATGGTGGTGCGGGCTCCAATTGGCGGCTATTTGGCGGGCGGCGCGATTTATCACAGCCAGTCCGGCGAATCCATTTTCACGCATCTGCCCGGCTGGCGCGTTGTTATGCCCTCAACGGCTCTCGATGCCAATGGCCTCCTGCGGACGGCCATTCGGTCGGACGATCCCGTTCTGTTCCTCGAGCCCAAGCACCTCTACCGCCAGACGCACAATCGGAGCCCTTACCCCGGACCCGATTACATGATTCCGTTCGGCAAGGCCAGGCTGGTGCGCGAAGGAACGGATCTCACAATTGTGACCTATGGCTCCCTGGTGATTCGCTCCGTTGAAGCCGCGAAAGTGCTCGAAGCGGAAGGATTGAGCGTCGAAATTCTCGACTTGCGCTCCCTCCAGCCTTACGACTGGGACTTGATTTCGGCTTCGGTCAAGAAAACAAGCCGCGTCTTGGTTCTGCATGAAGATTGCATTTCCTGGGGTTACGGAGCGGAGATCGCCGCGCGAATCGCCGACGAACTTTTTGAATTCCTCGACGCCCCCGTGAAGCGACTCGCGGGCAAAGACGTCTATATTCCCTATCATCCCATCCTTGAGCAAGCGGTCTTGCCTCAGCCGGCGGATATTGTCCGCGCCGCGCGGACGTTGGCGGAGTACTGATTTCAACCTTGCGGATTGCGTCCTAATTCGTCTCTGGAGTTATCGGAAACTCCTTAAACTCCAAAAGGAGGCTCACCGCGATGCCAAGGTTCATCATCGAGCGAGAAATCCCCGGGGCTGGAAAACTCTCCCGCCAGGACCTGCACGCCATTTCGCAGAAATCCTGCGGCGTTCTGAACCGTTTGGGGCCGCAGATTCAATGGGTGGAAAGCTACGTGACGGACGACAAAGTCTATTGCGTCTATATCGCCCCGAACGCGGAGATGATTAAAGAGCACGCCAAGCAAGGCGGCTTTCCCGCCAACCGCGTCTCGGAAGTGAGATCTAAGATTGACCCGACGACCGCGGAGGGATGAGCCGCGGGCGATTCGCCGCCCGGCCCTTCGAGACGTCAGCCAATGCCCAGCTCGTCAATCTTTTCGAGCACGCTGCCGCAGCGTCGGCAGATGATGGCGGCGCAGTCGCCGCAGACAAGCGGATCGTCCACTTCGCGGTCGCAAGTTGGGCAATAAAAGGGCGGCTTTTCCTGCTCTTCAATCTGGGCCATTCGGCCTCCAGCCTCAATTTATTCTACTGACGGCCGCGACTCGACGATTCATTTTGGTCTTTTGGCCGCGCCTGCGAGGAACTTTTCGACCGCTGATTGAACCTCTTCCAGTTTGCCGGTGAAAAAGTGGTCCACGCCTTCGACCCAGCGCAGTTCTTTGGGTTCCGCGAAGGTGTCGAAAACTTTTTTCAGCTTTTCTCGGGGCCCGAACGGGTCCATCGTACCCTGGACGATCAATTTCGGTTTCCTGCAATCTCCTAGGAAGCTGAAATCGCTCGACTCCACGGGAAGGCCGAGCCCGACAAGCCATCGGACTCGTTCATCAGACGCTCCGACAGCAAGGGCGACCAATGATCCAAACGAGAATCCGATCATTGCAAGGGGAAGTGTGGGAAAGCGTCCGCTCAGGTAATCGAGCGCAGCGCGCGCATCGTCGCGCTCGCCGATTCCAGAATCATACCCGCCGCCGCTGTTTCCCACTCCTCGAAAATTAAAACGCAGGGTCACAGCCCCGGCCACAAGCGCGCCCTTGGCCGCCCGATAAACCACTTTATTGTGCATCGTTCCACCAAACAGAGGGTGCGGATGGCAGACGAGGACGGCAAGCGGCGCTGGCCGCTCGGGATCCCACTCAAGCAGCGCTTCGAGCGGGCCCGCCGGCCCGGGAATCGTCAAACGTTCGATCATGATGGGCATCTTTTCTAGCATACCTAAAATCTTCTTGCCAGAGCGCGGGGGGGCAGCCACGCCGACGAAGGCGAGCCTCGCAGCCGAAGTTGAGGTTCGAAGTGATTCTTGGATGATGCGTCCCAACATAAGGTGTAAAATGTTGCTCGAGGGGGGTGAAAACGGGTGCGGAGCTTCGCGGCTGCCGCAGACCGGGCGGCCCAGCCCTGATGAGCGGTTCATGCTGCTTGCGTTGATGTGATGGCTGGAGAGGGACTCAACATTAAACACGTCTTCTATGTCCTGGTGATTCTCGCTGTAGTCATTGGCCTGGGCTACTATGAATGGATTTACCGACCGGAGCATCGTTCCGCGGTGGGTTTCGCCTACGTTGTTTCACCGTCGCTCGACCTACTGAATACCTTCGCGCCGGTTCACACCACAGTGTACATTCTGAAATCCGGCGATCGCGTCGCGATCCTGCGGCGTGGCAGCCAATGGGACGAAGTGCGGTCCCCCGGGGGCATCGTGGGCTGGACCCTGGCTAGCCAGCTCATCGAACCTTCCATTTACGAGGCCGGCGCGCGGCTCCGTGAACGAGTGGAGAGCGAACCCGTGCAAGCGGTGGGCAACACCGTGAGCATGGTCAACCTTCACACGGCGCCTTCCTTGGAAGCCCCTCGCTTGGCGGTCCTCTCTCCCAATGAACAGGTGGAATTCTTCGAGAGACGATTGGTTCCTCCGGGTCCGGAAGCTGCCGCGTCAACTCGAGCGACGACGGACGTTTGGTACCTCGTGAAATCGAAGCATCACGCGGGATGGGTGCTCGGCCGCCTCATCTCGCTTGACATTCCTCCGGCTATCGCCCCGTACGCAGCGTCTTATAATCTGGTGGCTTGGTTCGTGCTCGCCACGGTTCAAGATCACGGCCAAGCTGTGCCGGAATATTTGGTCGCGGACCGCGTGGGGACGACCACGGTGGACTTCAACCACATTCGCGTTTTCACCTGGTGGGCCCAGCGTCATCATTACGTAACGGCCTTTGTGGAGGGCGGCTTAGACGGAACGTTTCCCATCCGCGTCGAGACCATCAATAATGTCCCTTATTTTCGACTGCGGCTCAAAGACAAAGCTGGCCACCGATATCAAAAGATCTACGGTCTGTTTGATACCATCGTGCGTCCGGTCGGCACGGTCGAAGGCTGGTCGAGCAACGCCATGCCACTCCGTATGGCCCAACGGTAGCGCCGCGAGGACCCTTTGGGAACTCAAACCAAGACTTTTGCGCGGCCAACTCATCTTTATGGATTTCTGCGCGCCGCGGCGCGGCTGCGTTTTTACTTTCCCTCCATCCGAGTGCTGGAGACCCATCACGTACAGCGACCTGCGATCCTCGTCGTCAACGCGCCTGAGTCGTTACCGACCACCATGCTGCTGACGGCTGCCTTCGATGAGCCGTTGCTCTGGGTTCTTAATCCGGCGCGAACGCCAACCCTGCGGAGCCGCTTTGCGGCTCATCTCCTCGGCGCTCTGACGCGCAGCGATCCTGCTGAGGACGCGCAGGCTCTTGAACAAATCTCAGACGGCCTGCGAACCGGCAAACTCGTGGGATTGTATTCCGATGTTGCAGCCCGACCAGACGCTCGCGCGGTTTCCCCGTCAGTCAAATTGCTCATCGCGCTCGGCGAACGGTGGACCGATCCGGGGGAACTGGTTGCGCTTCCGGTGGATGTTTTCTCGCCTCCCAAACCCTTTGCCCAGTGGGAAACGCTGATTGCGGTGGGCGAACCGATTTATCCCGCTGAGCACCTGCATCGTGCCGAAGGGAACCCCCAGGTGGCCGCCGAATCGCTACATGCGGCGCTTCATGCCGCTTTCGCCCAAAACGCATTCAGCCTGTTTCCATCGTCAATCGAGCGACTCGAAGCGGAGCTCGAGGGTCTGCTGCGCGCCGATTTGCGTGTCGCCTGGGCTGGGCGCCCCAACTGGCGGCAGAGCCCCGACGACTTTGAGCTCAGTCACCGCGTGCGCGAATGGATCGGTCGAGCCAACACGTTTGAACCCGCGCGGTTGGTCGCCCTGGCGGAAGCAGCCGCCCGGTACCGCCGCGCTCATCGCCGGTGGGCGGAGCGATCCTTTGCCGCGCAGACGGCCGGCCCTTGGATCGAATCACCACTTGGCCGAAGCGTGGCTTGGGTTGAAGCTCTGGCCGGTCTGCCCCTCGCCTTGTACGGTCTGCTCAACCACTGGATTGCCCTTCTGGCTCTTGGCGCTCGCGACCGTTTGCGTCACCGTGAAACCGCCAAGGCGCGCATTGAATGGTCAATTCGCGGCGGCGTGGTTCTTGCCGTTTACGCGGCGGAGATCCTAGTTTGCAACCGCTTCCTGGGACGGGCCGCGGCGGGCTATTACGCCCTCACGTTGCCCGTTTCAGGCCTTTATCTTTGGCGTTACGTCCGGCTCTGGCAATCCCGAACCCGGCGCCTCTTCTTCAAGCTGACGATCCCTTTCGCAGCCCGCCGCTTGCAACAAATGCGTCAAAAGGTCGCTCTCGAACTCGACCGGCAGATTACTGCTTCGGTTGAAAAAGAATCCGCTGCCTGGGAAGACAGCGTGCATTCCTGGCTTCGGTTCTCCTAATCATGTCTGAACCCATCACCCCTCAAACCGAAGCTGCTTCTTCGTCCCTCGGCGCGGGACATATCCTTCAGCTTAAGGAAATGAGTTTTTTGCAGGTCAACTCGCTCGACCGGGAGCGCACCGCTGTGCTTTTCGCCGTCAGCCCGCTCGAAGAGCATGGTCCTCACCTTCCACTGGGCACCGACGTTTTTACGGCTGAGTTCTTTACTCTGGAACTCGCCCACCGCATTCTGATAAGTAAGCCTGGGTGGACGGTGGTTATCGGGCCGACGGTCTCACTCGGGGCATCGGTCTTCGACGCACCGGGAACGCTGCGCGCCCGCCCGCGAACTCTCCGCAACCTTGCGCTCGACTATGGCGCCTCGCTTGCCCGTCACGGTTTTCGCTACATTTTTGTCATCAACGGCCATGCCGGGCCGTTCCACGTCGTCGCCCTCGAAGAAGCCGCGGCCGCCGTCTCGCGGCGGTACGGCGTGCGGATGTTGTCGGTCAGTGGCCCGGTGTTATGGCGTTTTTTGCGCGGACATTTCCAAAATCGGCTTGAGCCTTTACTCGGCCGCCCGCTCACTCGGGAGGAAGGCCGCGCCCTCCGTGGAGATACGCACGCCGGGTGTTGGGAAACCTCTTTGCTCCTTCTCATTCGGCCGGATTTAGTCAACGACGCCTACGCCACGCTCCCGCAGGTGACTTTCACCTTACAGCAGGCGGCCCGGAAGAATTACCCTTTACGCCTCGGCAATCAGATGGGGTATATCGGCGCGCCGGCGGCGGCGCGAGCGGAGCTCGGCATTGCGGCTCGAAAAATCCTGAGCGATGCCGCCTGGCAAGTGGCTTGCCCGGTCTTTGAAGGTCCGGATAGGGCTTGGCAACAGACTTCGTTCTTGTACAAAATTCCTTTTCTGCGCACCGGATTTCCGTACGTTTTGGGAACGGCGGGGCTGATCTTGCTCGGATGGATGCTGGCGCGGCTAATTGTTCTGTAGCGCAACGCTCGCTTTCCGGCGTTGCGGTCCTTCGGAGGTGTTCCGCCTCACCACGACGGACTTTTCACGCTGCGCCTTTCGCCCCGGCAGCGCGCCGATCATAGGAGACGATCCGCATGTCCCTTCTTCTTTCTGAAACCGACGTTCAGGAACTTCTTCCCATGCGTGAAGCGATCGCTCAAGTGGAGGCCAGTTTTCTAGCCCAGGAGCGCGGGCAGGCCGTCAACCGGCCTCGCCAGCGCATCTTTCTTCCGCAGGCATCGTTGCACTACATGGCGGCGGCCTTGCCCGAAGAAAAACTCATCGGCATGAAGGTTTACACTGTCACTCCGAGCAGCATGCAGTTTGTGGTGCTGCTTTTCAGCGCCGAAAACGGACATTTGCTGGCGCTGATCGAAGCCGACCATCTGGGCCGAATTCGCACCGGCGCGGCCAGCGGCGTGGCGACCCGGTTTTTGTCGCGAGCGGAATCGCGGCGCGTAGGGCTGATCGGCGCCGGACGCCAGGCTCGCACTCAGCTCGAAGCGGTTGCGTCGGTCCGCAAGATTGAGTCGGCGCGAGTGTACTGCCGCGACGAAACCCGTCGGCGCGACTTCTGCCGTGAGATGCAACAGCGTCTGGGCGTCACGGTCGAACCGGCCGAGAACGCGGAAGCTGCCGTGCGATCCCAGGACATCGTGGTGACCGCCACCAACGCCCGCGAACCGGTGCTGTCGGGCGAATGGCTCGCGGCCGGTGCCCACGTCAACGCCATTGGTTCGAACATGCCCAACCGCCGCGAGATGGATGACGGCGTTCTGGCTCGCGCCGGCCTGCTCACCGTGGACTCGATTGAGCAGGCCCGCAAGGAAGCAGGTGACTTGATTCAGGGTTTGACTTCATCCGGACGAAGCTGGGAACAGCTCGTCGAGCTTCATGAAGTTGTCGCCCGCGCCCGGCCCGGCCGTCAGACTGCCGAAGAAATCACACTCTTCAAATCCTGCGGAATTGCGATTTGGGACGTCGCCGTCGGGAATTATATTTACCGCCAAGCGCTTCAGCGGGGCGCCGGCCGTGAAATCCGGTCAACTTCCAAATAGTTTTCGTTGGTCCCCTGCGAGGACTTCGCAGCCTCATGGCCGAGTAATTCCTGCCGAGAGATTGCGCCGAGAGCAGATCGGCTATTTTCCTGCCGGTTTTTTCTTATGAAGCGGTTGCAGTTGAATGCTTTTAGCGAGAATGTCGCCGTTCTCCGCCAAATCTCCTTTTACCTCCACCTCTGCTCCCGTTTGAAGGTCGGAACTGCTTCCGGCGCTGCCGTTGGCGCGCGTGATGCGCGTGGCCGAACTGTACCGCACAATGAAAAAGACATTTCCGCCGGTGTCAAGCTGAAACTTTCCCTGCGACGCCTTGCCAATCTTTCCCGAAACATTGAACGGCATATTCCGGCTGGGCTGTTGGTTTTGGCAGGGGCTGGGAATGGCGACGCACACCAAAAGCAGACCCGCACCCGCGATGGCAAAGCAAGCGTGGCTCCAACCCGGCATTTTCATGGGGAGCGCCTCTTGGCGACCGGAAGCTCGGCTCCATCGCTCCGATAGAAACGTCCGCCTTGCTTAGCCATTATCCGTTGCCAGAAGATGAATCGCAACTCCGGCGTGACCGCCTCCGGCGGGGTGGTCCACCCGCACCACTCGCGCCCGAACGGGAATGCCGAGCTCGCCCTCGTGGAAGGGGAGAACGGCTTCCACGCTTTCCCCGGCCTGATAATGTTGGGAAGTAAAAAAATACGCGCCGCTCCGCGAAACGTTCTCCGTTTGGCAAAGGTCTTCGCTGATAGCGCCGAGCTGCCGCCGAATAATTTTGATCCGCAATCGCAGCGGAGCGCGGCCCTTGTCCCGTTGGTCAACTTCCGGAGCTTTCGTTATCAGCTCTCCGGGCGGGCCTGCAACGGCCTCTGGAAGCGCGAACTCCCAAGCCGTCGTGCTTCGGCACCGCTCACAAGGGCGCGCCACGCGAAAGCCTTCGCGTAAGAATTCTGTCTCCGCTTCAGGAACCGTGGAAAAGACTTTCTGACCGCACCGTCGGCATTCGAGCCATGCCTCGGGCAATATTTCCTCGTCTGCCCCGGCAGCCGGAGGAAACGCCATTTCCCACAAGTCACCCTCCGTCTCCACGATTTCCAGCCCCAGTTCATAATATTCGCCGCGTGGTTCCGCGTTCAGCCACACAACGTGATACGTCCCTCCCAGACCGTTCTTATGCGACGTCACGTGAACGTCCGAATCAAGCTCCGCCTGGCTCCGAAGCCGGGCCATCACTTCGTGGGGACTGAGAAGAATCGTTTCCGTCTCTTCATCGAAAAACTTGTTGTGGGTGTCCATGCCGCGGACGCGGATGGGCATGGCCGCGCGAACACGGTGCCGGCGTTGCCCCGTCGGGTTCATGTCCTGCGGACTCATTGGCATTTTCGAGACGCCGGGGGGCTCATGGAAACGAAACGCCTAAAAGATTGGACACCTTCATGTACTCGATGCCGGCTTCGCCTTCCCGTAACGTACCGGGCTGGCCCGCCCATACAACTCGAAATTGCCCCGATTCCTTTCGCAACTTGGGCTGCACTGTGACTTGCATCCCTTTCTGCAAGCGAGCCTTGGTTTTGATCCGTGCCCCGTAC
>JAJYNF010000040.1 GCA_021786455.1 Acidobacteriota bacterium | reverse complement strand
TCCGCTGGAGCGTAGAGGCGGTCGCGCGTGATGCCCGGCTCATTGCCCACCAGGGCTTTTCGCCGACCGACAATCCGGTTGAAGAGCGTGGATTTGCCGACGTTGGGGCGACCGACGATGGCCACCCGAGCCAAATTCTCCGGCAGGGCTTGTTGCACCATACACGCTCCATCTTAGCAGGGGCGCGTATGTTATGCTTGCAACGGAGCTCGACAGCGTAGCCCCATGCCGCCGAAAAACGGGCTGGCAGCGAGTCTGGTCGCGCGGCCGCGCAGGTTTTCAATTCATGAGGGTGAGCAACACCAAGGAGCTCGAGAAACACTCGCTCGAGCGAATTTTTGCGCCGGGCGGCTGGCTGGCAAGACACCACCCGAAGTATGAATTCCGCCCTGCCCAACTCGAGATGGCGGAAAGCGTGGAGAGCGCGCTCGCCGAGGGCCGGCCTCTCATCATCGAGGCGGGAACCGGAACAGGGAAAACCCTGGCCTATCTTGTTCCCATCATCGCTAGCGGCCAGCGAGTGGTGATTTCCACCGGCACCAAAAATCTCCAAGAGCAGCTTTTTTTCAAGGACATTCCCTTCCTGAGAAAGCTCTTTCCAAAGATGCGGGCCACGCTGATGAAAGGCCGGCAAAATTATCTTTGCCGCCAAAAACTCTATGATATGGAAAAGCAGCCGACGCTCAGCGGGATCGAGGAGGTCAATCTCTACTCCCAAATCCGCCAGTGGGAGCCGAAAACCGAAAGCGGCGACCGGGCGGAAATCGAAGGTCTGCCGGATGCCAGCGAGCTCTGGGCTCGGCTCGACGCTCGCCGTGAGTCCTGCGCAGGACAAAAGTGTCCGCAGTTCGAGCGGTGCTTTGTCACCGTGATGCACCAACGGGCGGCCGAATCTGATTTGATTATCGTGAATCACCACTTATTCTTCGCCGACCTGGCGCTGAAGCAGTCCGAATATGCGAGTCTCCTGCCCGACTATCGCGCGGTGGTTTTCGACGAGGCGCAGGACATCGAAGAAGTGGCCACAAAATATTTTGGGTTGCAGGTTTCCAATTACCGATTTGAGGAGTTGGCTGGCGACGCGGAGAGCACACTCAGGCTGAAACAGCTCGAAGCTCCGGATGCCCTATCGGCTGTTCGGGAGCTGAGGCGGCGCGCCGAGCTCTTTTTTGAGCACTTCCCCGCCTCCGACGGTCGGGCGAGCTTCGAAGACCGAGAAGCCTTTGTGGATACGCACCGAAGCGCCTATGCGTCGTTGAGCAACGCGCTGACCCGGCTGGAAACCGAGCTGGAGCGGTTGAAAGACCGGCCGGAAGAGGTGAATCAACTGGCGCGGCGCGCCGCCGAGCTGCGCGCGGCGCTCGAATTTATTCTGGAAAGCCCGAGCACGGATTTTGTGTATTGGTGGGAGCGGCGGGGGCGTGGGGTGTTTGTCGAAGCGGCGCCCATTGACGTTTCGGCCATTTTGCGCGAGCGGCTCTTTGAGAGGCTGCGCACCGTCATCCTCACTTCCGCGACGCTCGCCGTGGGCGGCCGATTTGACTACTTAAAGCGCCGTCTGGGGATGGACAACGCGCGCGAGCAGATTCTGGATTCCCATTTCGATTACAACCGGCAAGCCCTTCTTTACACGCCGTTGCACCTTCCGGATCCTCGTCACGAGGATTTTCCGCGACATGCTACGGAGGAGATCCTCGCCGTTCTCAAGGCCACTCGCGGCCGGGCGTTTGTGCTGTTCACTTCGCGTCAGCAGATGCGGCAAGTCTTCGAGCGGGTTCGGCCCCAACTGCGCTTTCCGATGCTGTTGCAAGGGACAGCGCCTCGCACCGCACTGCTCGATCGGTTCCGGCGAACGCCGCACGCGGTGTTGTTTGCCACCAGCTCGTTCTGGCAAGGCGTGGATGTGCAAGGGCCGCAATTGAGCGCGGTCATCATTGACCGCTTACCGTTTGCCGTTCCGACCGACCCGTTGGTCGCGGCCCGCATTCGCCGCATCCAGGCCGACGGCGGCAGCGCGTTTGACGAATATCAGCTCCCCGAAGCCGTGCTCGCCCTTAAGCAAGGGTTCGGGCGGCTTGTTCGCAGCGAGCAGGACCGTGGCGTGCTCGTGCTCCTCGACCATCGCTTGACGCGCAAGGCTTACGGGCGGGTTTTCTGGGAAAGCTTGCCCGATTATCGGCGAACGACGTCGCTGGAAGACGTAAAGACTTTCATGCGAGAATGAGCGATGGGGAATGGCAACCCTTGACTGAGCGCGAAGGGCGGATCGAGCATTTCCAGAGCCAAAAGTCGTTGGCCAGGCCCGAGGGTTAAAGAGCGATGTTTGAAATTGCTGTCGGATACGAATTCGCGGCCGGTCACGCCCTGCGCGGTTATAAGGGCAAATGCGAGAACGTGCACGGGCACAATTACAAGCTCCAGGTAATCGTCGAAGGTGAGCAGCTCAACTCGATCGGTTTGCTAATGGATTTCGTCGAGTTGCGGGCAGCGATTAGACGGCTGGTCGAGCGATTGGACCATCGCTTTTTGAATGAGTTGGCTCCCTTCGATCAAATCAATCCTTCGGCGGAGAACCTGGCATTCTACTTCGGCGAAGAGTTGGCGAGCAAAATCGCGGAACAGGGTTTGCGGTTGCAAGCGGTCACGGTTTGGGAGTCCGACACGACCTCGGCAACCTACCGGCCTCTAAAGCCCCGCCTCGACCCGCGGAGGGGCAGCGGCCCTTCGGGCGCAACGGCAACAACCGAGCCATAAAACAAGGTCCTTCGGGCTTAGACGGTTAGGGGAGTGCTGGGATGAAGGCGAGCGTGGTGTAGCCAGGCGCAAAGCCCGTCCTCGCATATAAAGACATCGGCGCAAGCGGGGCAGCGAACCAGGTGTTCCCGGTCGCGGACGCGGCCACAGACAGCGCAAACCTCGAGTTGCTCGGCAACCTCTTCCCGCGACAAGTTTCTCCAGGTCCGGAGAGCCTCTATCTCCTCCCGAATTTTCCCGAGCTCATCCTTGTTCACGGTGGGTCGCCTCCACTTACCTACGATGCATTTTATGGGCCAGGGGTTCGCGGAGGTTCCTCGAAGTCCAAAGAATCGCTAATCCCTTTACGGACAACGTCTAAGGAAGGTTGCGTCATCCAGAACGAGGAACCAAGCGGCGAAAGCACGCGACAAAATGTGTACTTTCAGGCCATTTCAAGGACTTTTTCCGTCACACATTTGACTTTCACACCCGAATCACCCGCTCCGAATTTCGGTTAAAATGGTGACGATCC
>JAJYNF010000029.1 GCA_021786455.1 Acidobacteriota bacterium | reverse complement strand
TCTATTGCGTCTTCGAAACCTCAGAAGGGTCGTTTACCTGCGAGCTGTTTCGCGCGCAGACGCCCAAGACGGTTGAGAACTTCGTCAGCCTGGCGCAGGGAACCAAGGACTTTACCGACCCTTCGACCGAAGCGACAGCGCGACGGCCCTTCTACGACGGGCTGATCTTCCATCGCGCGATTCCGAATTTCATGATTCAGGGAGGCTGCCCGCTGGGAAACGGGCGGGGCGGGCCAGGCTATCAGTTTGAGGACGAATTCACTCCGGAGCTGCGATTCGACCGCGTGGGAAGGCTGGCGATGGCCAACGCCGGGCCGAACTCGAACGGCAGCCAGTTCTTCATCACCGTTGCGCCGACTCCCTGGCTAGACGACCATCACACCATCTTCGGGCAGGTCGTCGAAGGCCAGCACGTGGTCAACAAAATTTCCCTCGTCCCGCGCGACCGGCAAGACCGGCCGAGAACGGCTGTCGTCATTAACCACGTAAAGATCGCTGAAGTGAAATAGCCGCGCACTTCATACTTTCTTTACACGCCAATGACTGCCGTCAATTCTTTGACGGCGTCGGCGGATTTTTGGAGTGCAGCCTGTTCTTCCGGCGTGAGTTTGATTTCCAAAATTTGCTCGATGCCGCGCGCGCCGAGCTTGACGGGAACGCCGACGAAGAGTCCTTTAATGCCGTATTCACCCTCGAGATAAGCGGTGCAAGGCAGGATTTTCTTGCGGTCGTTGAAGATCGCATCCACCATCTCGACGATGGCGGCGGAGGGCGCGTAGTAGGCACTGCCGGTTTTCAGGAAATTGACGATTTCCGCGCCGCCGTTGCGCGTGCGCGTGATGATGGCGTCGAGTTGCTCCTTGGGCAGCAATTCGGTGACGGGAATGCCGGCGACGGAGGTGTAGCGCGGCACGGGAACCATCGTGTCACCATGGCCGCCGAGCACAAAGCCGTGAACGTTTTCGACGGAAACATTGAGCGCCTCAGCGATAAAGGTACGGTATCGCGCGGCATCCAGCACGCCGGCCATGCCGATCACGCGGTTACGCGAAAAGCCGCTCGCGCGAAAGGCCGTCTGCGTCATGGCGTCGAGTGGATTGGTGACGACGATCAAAATGCAATCGGGAGAATAGTTGACGATTTTTTCGATCGTCCCTTTGACAACGTCGTAGTTGGCTTTGAGCAGGTCGTCACGGCTCATGCCGGGCTTGCGCGGGAAGCCGGCCGTCATGACAACCAGATTGGAGTTGGCCGTGTCCGCATAGTCATTCGTGCCTTTGATGTGGACGTCGTAACCCTCGATGGGCCCCGCTTCGAGCAGATCGAGACCTTTACCTTGCGGCACACCTTCAAGAATATCAATCAGCACCACGTCGGCGAGCTGTTTGTCCACCAGGCGGTGAGCGGTTGTCGCGCCAACATTGCCCGCGCCAACGACTGTTATTTTTTTTCGCATCGAGCCTCCGAGGAACAGCGATGAGTGATGAATTGTGAATGAAAAAGCGCGCTTGGAAACGCCTAACTCCGCCGAGCGCTCCGGCGGCTTGCCCCTTATCACCATCCACCAGCCACGGCCATCCAGCCGTGATCCCGGTCACACTGCGCGCGCTTTGTCCGCGCTCATGTTTTCGATGATGGCATCGGCAAAGGCGCTCGTTCCAAGCTTCTGAACGTCCGTCGCGCCTTCCATCTTGAGCAGCCGCTCGAGGTCATACGTGACGCGGCGCCGGGCGATGGCGGCGGCGAGCGCGCGCTCAATCAGCTCGCCGACTTCCGACCAGCCGATGAACTCGAACATCAAGGCGCCGGAGCGAATCACCGCCGACGGATTGATGACGTCTTTGTCGGCATACTTAGGCGCTGTTCCGTGCGTCGCCTCGAAAACGCCAAAACCGTCGCCAATGTTGGCGCCCGGAGCGAGGCCCAGCCCGCCAATCTGCGCTGCGCAGGCGTCGGAAAGATAATCGCCGTTCAGGTTCGGCGTGCAGACCACCTGATACTCGTCGGCGCGGGTCATGATTTGTTGCAGCATGGAATCCGCGATACGGTCGTTGACCAGAACCTTTTTCTTCCATTCGCCGTGGCCGTGCGTCGCATAGATGGAATCGAGGCATGCCTTCACCTCTTCGGCCACCTGCTTCTGAAACGCCGGCGTGGCCATCGCCAGGCCGGGTTCGATGAGGGCGGCGATCGCTTCTATCGAGAGGTTAGCATCCCGGTCGCGATGATCGACAATCCAGCTCTCGCGCTCGGTCACGATCTGATTCCGGTATTCTTCTCGCGCGAGCTGGTAGCCCCAGTCGCGGAAGGAGCCTTCCGTAAACTTCATGATGTTGCCTTTGTGAACCAGCGTCACGCGCTGGAGTCCGTGGTCGAGCGCGTACTGCAATCCGCGCCGCACGAGCTGGCGCGTTCCGGTGATGGAGATCGGCTTGATGCCGACTCCGGAATCGGCGCGAATCTGTTTTTTGATACCGTCCTCGCGCAAGAGGCCGTTGACGAATTCGATGAGGCGCTTGGCTTGCGGCGTGCCCTCGCGCCACTCGATGCCAGCGTAAACGTCCTCGGTGTTCTCGCGGAAGATGACAATGTTCATCCGAGAAGGCTCGCGCACGGGCGAGGGGACGCCGGGAATATATTTGACCGGCCGCCAACAAGCGTAAAGGTTCAGCAATTGGCGGAGCGCCACGTTCAAGCTGCGGATGCCGCCGCCCACGGGCGTGGTCAGTGGGCCCTTAATGGCGATGCGAAACTGCTTGATCGCCTCAAGTGTGCCCTGCGGGAGCCATTCGCCGAATCGCTGGAAGGCTTTTTCGCCCGCAAAGACTTCATACCACACGATGCGGCGCTTGCCGGCAAAAGTTTTTTCAATCGCCGCATCAAAAACGCGCCGCGAGGCGTTCCAAATATCGCGCCCCGTGCCGTCGCCTTCGATGTAAGGAATCACCGGCCGGTCGGGCACGATGAATCGGCCAACTCCATATTCAATCGTCTCACCTTCCGCAGGCACCGGAACACCGTTGTAGGCAACCATCCGAAAATCCTTCCTCTTTAGGAATTATTGAGGTTGGCGAAATCCCCATTAACTCGCTTCTTTATTCCCGTCCGCCCCGCGTCAGCCAATGGCGGGTCCTCGAACGTCTGCGTTGCGGGCAGGCGAAACACCCTACCATACCACCTGCGCATTGCATCTTCAAGGTGTGCCGTCACACCTCGATCTTTCGGCAAGCTCGGTTCGGATGGTAGGCGTGCCAGGAGAGGTGCGGGGCGGGGGGCGCGGAATGGCCGTGAATCGGAGGGGGGACCTTGG
>JAJYNF010000248.1 GCA_021786455.1 Acidobacteriota bacterium | reverse complement strand
GGATCCGCTCAGCATTCGGTAAATATTGCTCAAATGCTTGCGGTAAAGCAGGTCAAATTCCTCATCCTGGGAGGTCGAGTGTTCCGGGCCGTACCACCAGCACCAGTCACTGCCTTCCGCAATCCACAGCTCATGCCGGGCCAAGTCTCGGCGGGCCGGATCGAGGTTCGGATCGTGAATATGCTGGTCGAAATAAGCACGCGCGTCGTATAGCAGATCCCAGGCGCGGTTGTCTTCCTCAGCCCCAATCCACACGTCAAAGTTGGCGTTGATCCAGGAGCCGGGAACCACGTGGGTCAAGGTTCCGGGATCTGCCGTTTCGAGCGCTTCGCTCGCGGTCAGGGCCCGCAGGTCCGGATGGCTGCTCAGCAATCGGTAAAATTCCTTGAGGAAGGCTCGGCCGTTCTCTCGATAATATTCCCACGCATTTTCGCCGTCCAGGATGATCGAAACCACGGCCGATTCCGCGGCGGCGGCGCGGCGAATGCGCCCGTAGAGATCGTGAGCGGCTTCGATCGGATCCATATGCGAATATACGAAGCCAATCAAATCCGACAATGGGTGGTCCCGGAAAAAGATGGAGATGGCCCTCTCGCCCAATTGAAAACGGTACGGCCGATAAAGCTCGCGGGCGTTGGTCAGCCCGCCGCTCGTGTCGCGGTGAAAGCCCACGCCAAGCGAGCGCCCTAATACTCCTTCGTCCGTGGCCAGCCACTCAAAGCCCTCCTCCTCCGCAATCTTTAGAACCTCATCGGAAACACTCCCTTCGCTCGGCCATAACCCCTTGGGACGCCGCCCGAAAAAACGCTCGTGAAGCGCTACCGCTTCCTGAATTTGGGCGCGCGCGTCCTCGGGGTGGGAAAACCGATGTCGAGGCAGATGGATTCCGGGATGCGATTCCACCGCACCTTGCGTATCACAAAGTAACGGAAGGATGGGATGATAGTAGGGAGAGGTCGAAAGCTCGATCTGGCCGCGCTCCGCGGCGCGGCGATATTCTTCAAGTGTTACTTTCAATAATTCAACCTCTTTCTTTCTCAATTCGAGCTTGTCTTCCTCGGTAAAGCCACGGCCACGGCTGGCTAGGCGGCGAATAACCTCGTCACCGGCCAAGTAAATCTCATCAAACCATGCCAGTTGAGAAAGCACTTGAAGATCAAGTAACTCTTGATCCCCAAACAGCCTTGCCGCCGTAGGCACTCCGGCCGCCTGACGCCGCTCGTAAAGTTCCTGAAGGCGCGGGTAGCGGCTCACGACTGTTTGATAATTCATTTGGAAGGCTTGGTGAAGTAAATTCTCCCTGTCGGCGGCGGATAAATCGGCAGCAGGCTTAAAAGCCAACTCGTAGCTCGATTCCTTCGCAACGTCACGCGCGTACTCGTCCAGTTGGGCCACCAGCGCCGGAACAAGATTGAAGGTGGCGTGCACTTCCGGGAAATCCCGCAACAGCGCCACCATCCCAAAATAATCCTTGAGCCCATGCAGGCGGACCCACGGCATCAGATAAGCGCCCTCCGCCATGTCCTTGTAAAAGGGCTGGTGCATGTGCCACAGCAGCATTAAGCAGGAGTGCTTCATAATCGAATCCGACGGCCTGGCTCTGGGCGCGGGACTCGCCCTGTGCTACCATGCCCATGGAGGGAAAACGAGCGCGCCTTCGCTTGGGGATGGCGGGTGGGGCGAGGTTTCATTGTCTGCCGATGCGCATTCTCTCGCGCTATCTTCTGAAAGAAGTGATCGGTTACGCGGGCATCGGTTTGCTCGTTTTCTCGTTCATTATCTACGTCCGGCCGCTCAGCCAGTTGCTCGAGCTGGTCGCCCGCCGCAATCTGAGCGCCTCCGAAACACTTACCTTGTTTTTGCTTCCCCTCCCCGCCATCTTTGTGTTGACCATCCCGATTGCCGTGCTGGTCGGAACGCTGATTGGGCTGAGCCGCATGACTGCCGACGGCGAAACCGTCGCCATCCGCGCTTGCGGACTGGGAGCGGGCCAGGTGGTCCGCCCGGTATTTCTCTTTTCTTTGGCGGCGTGGATATTTGCCTCTTCGATGAGCCTTTTCTTCGCTCCCGCGGCAGCTCGCCGGCTGGCCGCCATGGAGGCTCGATTGGGCGCTGCCGAGGCGGCCTATGAGATCCAGCCGCGCGTTTTCATTGAGCGTTTTCCCCATCTGCTTCTCTACATTCAGGACGTCCGCGGAGCACTCCCCCAATGGCGCCGAGTCTTCATCGCTGACACCAAGCATCCCAACTCAGTTCGGGTAACGTTAGCGAAAAGCGGCTGGCTTGTCAATGCCGGCCCGTCACGCCCGCTAACCCTGCGCCTGAATCAGGGTGAAACTCAGGAGTATGACCCAGCTCACCCCGAGGCTTACACCATCGTGACCTTCGCCCATAGCGACATCCCGATTGAGCCGATCGCGGTTTCCAATTCGCCCCGGAAGTCGCCGTCCATGCTGCCCCTGGCCCAGCTCTGGTCGGAATTGAGCCAGCCCTCCGAGCATGAACCCGCCTTGGTAGAACTTAACTACCGGCTCGCATTGCCCTTCGCCGCGCTCGTCCTCCCGCTGGTTGGAATTCCGCTCGGGCTGATGGCTCGCAAAGGTGGCAAGGCCTCCGGACTCATTCTGACGATCTTCCTGGTCTTCATTTACTACGTCCTGATGGCCGGCGGCTTAAGCTTCGCAAAACAAGGTCGCGTGGATCCAAGAATCAGCCTTTGGCTGGCTAACGTCGTGTTCGGAATCTTCGGCGCCATGCTCCTGCTGGACATGAACCGCGCCGCGGGCCGCCTGGCGCTTCTTAAGGTAAAACTTGAACAATTTGGGTCACGGGTGGCGCTCCATCTGCCTCGTCACGCGAAGGCCCGCCGAACCTGGAAGGGTCCTCGGGCAATAAAGACCGACTGGAGGTTTCCTCAAATCCTGGATATTTATGTCATCCGCGAATGGATTTTTTACCTCGGCGTTCTCCTTGCCGCCTTTACCGGCATTTACATGGTGTTCGACTTTTTTCAACTTTTGGGCGACATTGTCCGCCACCATGACAAGCTGCTTCTGGTTCTGGACTATTACCGCTATCTAATGCCCGAGGTGATTTATCGGATGCTGCCATTGAGCGTCCTGGCTGCCACGCTGATTACCTTGGGACTGTTGACGAAATGGAATGAAACCACAGCCATCCGCTCGGTCGGAACCAGCCTTTATCGCCTGGCCGCTCCCATCCTGGTGCTCTGCCTTTTGTGCAGCGCCGGCATGTTTTTGCTGGAGACCGATTTTTTTCCGTACACCAATCAGCGGCAAGACAGTCTGCGGAACCTGATTAAAGGCAAACCGCCCCAAACCACTTGCGCCCCCGGTCGGCAACGGATTTGTG
>JAJYNF010000009.1 GCA_021786455.1 Acidobacteriota bacterium | reverse complement strand
GCTCCGTTCGAACGTCATTCCAAGGGCCGATGTTCTCGTCCGGCCCGAGCACTCTGCTTAGCGTTCGATCCATTGCCACAAGTAGATTCTTCCCCCGCCAGGGCAGGGTCGGAATGACGGCGCCGCTAAGCGTCTTTCAGAAACCGGCTAAATGGCTTGGGCTGGCTGTGGCCGTGATGATGGCGCTCGGGGTGAAAAGCATTCTTGCTCAGCAGCCCGAACTCATTCCTCAACCTCGGGAGATCAAAACGGTGTCCACGCCCTTCAAGGTGACCTCCGGGCTTGAGATTGCGCTTCTTTCGCCGGTTCAGCCGAAAGACACCTTTGCGGCAATGACTCTGCGAAAAGAGCTATATCGCGACACGGGCTTGATCTTCCCTATCGTGACAACTGTGTCCGCCGAGACAGGCAGACCGGTTATTCTGCTCGGCCGGCTGGAACAGCCAGAGATAGCGTCGCTGCTCAGGGAGCAAGGTCTCGGCGCTACAGGGATCGGCGCGCAGGGCTATGCGCTCAGCGTCACACCGAGGCGAGTATGGGTAGCGGGCAAAGACGCTGCCGGGCTGTTTTATGGCGTTCAGACTCTGAGGCAACTCATCGTCCCGACCGGCAACGACGAGGCGGAAATCCTCGGCGCCCAGATCCGTGATTGGCCGGCGCTCAAATATCGCGGAACGCAAGTGGATTTGGCGCGCGGGCCAGTGCCGAAATTAAGTTATCTCAAGAAGATTGTCCGCACGATTGCCGCCTTCAAAATGAATCAGCTTTATTTGTACATGGAAGATTCGTTTCGCGTGAGGGGCCAGCCACTGATCGGCGTCTTGAGCGATACGCTCACCCACGCCGATTGGCGGGAGCTGGTGGCTTACGCGGCCCGTTATCACGTGGACTTGGTGCCGGCTACTGAAGATTGCGGACATCTCCATCAAATTCTGCGGTTTGAGCTCTACAGCGGAATGGCCGAGCGGCCACATGGGTTCGTCCTGGCTCCGGAAGACCCCCGTGATATGGGTTTCCTCAAAAGCATTTACACTCAATTGCTTCCCATCTTTCCCTCCAAAATCTACCACGTTGGCTGCGATGAAACCTTCGAGTTGGGCCTGGGACGCACTAAAGAGTTGGTCAAAGAGGAAGGCTATGGCAAGGTTTACGTGGACTATCTGACCAAGGTCTATCATCTGGTCCGGAGCTACAACAAGCAGGTGATGTTTTGGGGTGACATTGCGGTCGAACACCCCGAGATGATCCCCAGCTTGCCCAAAGGTTTGATTGTAGCCAGTTGGGTGTACGGCCCCCACAGAAGCTACGCAAGGTGGCTTAAACCGTTCGAAGGAACCGGGATGAAGATTTTCATCTGCCCCTGGACCAGCAACACCAGCCTGATTGTTCCGGATTACGAGGAAGCCGCGTACAACATTCGGCAGTTCATCGCCGACGGCAAAAAAGCGGGCGCGATCGGTACCGACGTGACGGTTTGGAACGATGATGGCGAGACCCTTTACGGGCCCAACTGGTGGAGTGTTGTCTATGGGGCAGCCTGCGCTTGGGAACCCGGTAATCCCAGCGTGAGAACCTTCAACGGCAAGTTTGACTGGGCCTTCTTCCACGACCCGAACCCCGCTCTGGTCCAAGCTATCATGGCGCTCGGCCATCTGAACGAAGTGATCCGCGCGGGAGGACCGATTGAGAAGTACGACATGAAGCGGGGTGGCGCCGACGACGACAAATTCTGGCACAACCCCTTCATGCCGTTATGGCAGCCCGAGGTGACGAAGGCGCTACCGATTGCTTCATTGATTCGAACCACGGCAGAGAATGCATATACCACGATGATTAATGACGCCCCGCAGATTCGGCGTCACACCGGCATTTTGAGAGACTTGGAATTCGCCGCGCTGAGGATGGATGCTCTCGGCATGCGCTACCAATACGTCCGGGAAATCTCCGACCGTTACGACGACGCCTACGCCCACCAGAACCAACGCGGCCGTCCGCAGACGGGCAACGACCTTTCGGATATTGATTCAACGAATGGCCGGCTGCAAGACCTTCGGGATTACACCACCCGGCTGCGAGAAATTTATAAGCAACGGTGGCTGAGTGAGAACCTGCCGACGTGGCTGCCTAATATTCTCCAGCTTTATGACCGCAATAGCCGTTTGTGGCAAAGACTGATCGCCAAGTACAACGACCTGCGCGAGGCTTACTACCAGGGGCAGCCGTTGCCCTCGCCGGAATCGTTGGGCTTGCTGCCAACCTCTTCCGGCTCCTCGGTCAACGGTTCCGCGGCGCAACCGTAGCGTAGGTAAAATGGCAGGGCGGCAGAGCCTCAATCATGCTAGGATGAACAGATAACGCGCGGGGCGCAGAGTTGTGCGCATGAGAGGTCTGAATGAAAAAGAAGTGTAGAAAGGCAATTTCGATGGGCGCGGCCATTTTATCCCTGGCCGTGATTGGAGGTCTATCTTACGGACAGAATCAGCCAGCCCCACCCGCGGCTGCATCGCCCGCAGCCAACACCGAGCGCCTCGCCGGCGCTCGAAGCCGCGTGGTTCTGCGGGTTGGCGGCCAGGAAGTGACACAGGCGGATATGGACTTTCTAATCTCAACCCTCAGCCCGCAAGCTCAGGCAGCTATTAAAGCCCAAGGGAGAGCGCCGGTGGGAAATGAATATGCTTTTTTGCTCTTGCTCTCTCAACGGGCGGTCGCCGACCATCTTGACACCCACGCGAGCATCCGAAAGCGTCTCGCGCTCGACCGCATGAAGCTGCTCGCGCAGGCCGAGTATCAGAACCTTGCGGAACATATTCAGGTTAGCCCGGCTGAGGTTAGCCAGTACTTCATTGCCCATAAGCACGACTTCGACGAAGCCGATATCCGTGAGATCTTAATTCGCAAGAAGGCAGGGGACGCGCCGGCGAACTCCCCTGGCCTTTCCAGCGCCGATGCTCACGCCAAACTGGAGGCCATTAGCAAGGCGTTAGAGGCGGGGACGGACGTTCAGCAGGTGGCCAAAGAGTTCGACGTTCCCAACGCCGTGATGGTTGATACCCAGACGCAGACTGTGCGCAAGGGCCAACTCCTGCCAACCTTGGACAAGGCAGCGTTTGAGCTTAAGACCGGCCAAGTCTCCAACCCGATTGAAACTCCTCAAGCCCTTGTCGCCATTCAGGTTGTGGACCATAAGCAGCCCGACTTGAGCGACGTTTCGAAGGAAATTGACAACATTCTCCGGCAACAAAAACTCGGCGCCCAAATGGCCAACCTGAAAAAGTCGGCGAACATCTGGATGGATCCGAGCTATTTCGCAATAGAATCACCGACAGCAACGTCACCGTCAACGGCTCCTCGAACCACAGTCCCACCAACGGCTCATCCGAAGTGACCGCCTCAACGCTG
>JAJYNF010000162.1 GCA_021786455.1 Acidobacteriota bacterium | reverse complement strand
GATCTGCCCTATTTCTCCCGCCGCAATCCCTGCGTCTTCCCGTTGAATCTTACCGAAAATCCTCGTCCCTCACAATGCTTTGAGGAAACAGACCTTCAGGCGAAACGTTTAAGCCCTCAACGATGATTCGACGCTTGCTATCGTCAATCCACTCCATCTTAATCCTAATTTCTCTTGCCGCGATTCGTCCCTCGAGTTTCTCTGCCCACTCAACGATTAGAATCGCGCCCTGGTCTATGGCATCTTCCAGGCCGAGCGTAGAAAGCTCCCGCGAGGTTTCCACGCGATAAAGGTCGGCATGGCGCACTTTCCGCTCCGCGCCGTATTCGTGAACGAGCGTAAAGGACGGGCTAGTGACTTCTTCCTCCCGCGCGGCCCCGAGGCCAGCAACCATTCCCTTCGTCAAGGTGGTCTTGCCGCTGCCCAGTTCGCCTTCAAGTCGGACAACGCAACCGGCGGGGATTTGCCGAGCCAGATGGTGACCGAACTCCATGGTTTCTTCGGGAGAATGCGTGACGATGACGATAGCGTTAGGGTTTGTGTAAAAACCGCCCTCTTTGAGAGTATTGCCCTCAGAATTCGTTCCGTTCATTGAGTCCTCTCGCTCAGGGAACGAAACGCGGCGGGAAGGCTCTCGATTATGTCGCCCGCAACCAAGGAGGCCTCACCCTTTTCCCACGCCGCGCAATCACCCGCCAAACCGTGAAGATAGACGGCGGCGGCAACCACCTCGGATACAGGCCGCGTCGGATATTGCGCCAACAAACTGGCCATGATCCCCGTCAGCACATCGCCCGCCCCCCCTGTTGCCATTCCGGGATTGCCGGTGGGATTAACCCGGACGGTCCCGTCGGGTGAAGCAACAATCGTGCGGTAGCCCTTCAGAACCAAATACACCCCCCGTTGACGCGCAAACTGCCGCGCCACCTCGACCCGACGGCCCAGAATCTCAGAAATCTGAAGGCCGGTCAGGCGGGCGAATTCACCCGGATGCGGAGTGAGAACCCTGACCCTTCCGACCGTCTGGAGCGTGCTTGTACATCCGGCAAAGGCGTTCAGGCCGTCAGCGTCCAAAACAACCGGTTGAGGAAATTTGTTGACGGCTGCTCGAACCAGACTTGCCGTCTCCCGCTCTGATCCGAGGCCCGGGCCGACGGCGAGAACGTCTTTGCCCTCCGCAATCCGATCGAGTCGTCCGCTTTCGAGTGCTTGGGTTGAAACGGTTCCCATCTCAGTCTCTGGCAGCGCCTCCGTCATGACCTCCATCGAGTAGGACGCGATCATGGGCAGAGCGATCTTTGCCGTTGCCACCGTTGCCAGGCCGGCACCGGCACGTAACGCAGCCCGCGCGCACATCGCCGCTGCCCCCGTTTTCCCGACCGACCCTCCCAGAACCAGCACGTGGCCATAAGTGCCTTTGTGGGTATCGCGGCGACGACGTTCTGCAAGCCAAGAGACATCTTTCCCTTCCAGCAAATTCAACCAGAGCGTTGGGTCCGACTCAAGCAGTTCGGGCGGGGTTCCAATACTCCTGACGACCCACTTCCCGATTTGTTCACAGGCGGGAGAAAAAATGTGCGCCAGTTTGGGAGCCGTAAAGGTCACGCAAGCGTCGGCATGGACGCATTCGCCGATGAGTTCTCCGGTATCTGCCGATAGGCCGGAGGGCAGATCCACGGCGACGATTCGCGCTGTCGGGAAAACACGGGGAAGGCTTTGGACCACTTCCAGCAGGAAACCCTCGAGCGGCTTCGACAAGCCTGTGCCCAGCAACGCATCGAGCACCATCGTTGTGCCATCCAAACCTGCAACAGCCCCGCCCCACGAGACGTAATCCTGCACCACCTGAACGGGCATCAGGGCCGTAAGCCGCCCGTAGTTGGTCGCCGCGTCCCCGCGAAGCGATTGAGGGTCAGCCAGCAAAAAGACATGTGGGGTGAATCCCATCTCGTGAAGGTGACGGGCGGCCACCATGCCGTCTCCCCCATTGTTCCCCTTCCCGCAAAGGGCAACGATTTTGTGTTGGCCAAGCGGCCCGAACTCATCCTCCAAGAACTGCACGACGGCGCTGCCGGCATTTTCCATCAGATCGAGGCTTGATATCCCCGCGCCTTCCGCCGTCAACCGATCAATCCGCGCCATCTCAGCGGCGGTGAGGATCTTCATGGCTCAAACTCCGGCGATGACTTCCAGATCTTTCAGCGTGGGGGAGTCTCCGAGGACGATCAGGCAGTCACCGGAAAAAATTTTCTCCGAACGCCTGGGATTGAAATCTACTCTCCCGTTCCCTCGTCGCACGGCCAGAACGATCGCTCCGCGCTCATGACAAAACTCGGTATCGCAAAGCGCCTTGCCGGCCAACCGCGAGGCCTCAGTAACCTTGATTTCTTCGATTTGAAGGTGAAGGTTGCTCTCATTGAGCGGTGAAAAGGCCAAGTCAATGAACTGCTGAACGTTGGGCTGAGTCATGGTGCGGGCCATGCGCAATCCGGCGTAACCGTAAGGGAAAACAATGCTCGTCGCGCCAGCCTTCAACAGCTTGGCTTCCGCGTCTTCCTCGCTGGCGCGGGCGACGATGGGAAGTTTCGGGGCCATGCCGCGCGCCGTGAGAACAATGTAAACATTTTGGGCGTCTGAGGTAACGGCGCTGGCAAGGGCCCGCGCATGGTCCAGACGCGCTTGTCGGAGAACCTCTTCACTGGAGGCATCGCCAATTAAAACGGGATAGTTACGTTCTACTGCCCAGCGAGCTTTTTCGGCGTCTTTCTCGATGATGAGGAGGGGAAGGCCGCGCGCCGCAACTTCGGTGGCGACTCGGCGGCCAACGCGACCCACGCCACAGATTATAAAGTGGTCTTTGAGGCGGGAGATTTCCTTTTCCATGCGGCGACGTCCAAAGTAGGCTCCGAGTTCGAATTCTACCACTGCCCTGGTGAGGCTTCCAATGGCAAACGCCACGACGACGCCGCCCAGCAGGATGAGAAGAATATTAAACTCTTGACCGGCTGGGGATAGTTCGTTTTCAGGACCGGCTCCAATCGTGGAAACGGTCATCAACGTCGTATAGAAGGCTTTGAACCAAGGCCACCCCTCGATGATGTGAAAGCCGACCGCCCCAGCAGCGAACATCAGCAGGACCAGCAACAAGATGATCGCTGCCGTGCGGAGGCCGATAGGGCTACGCATCCCTTTCATAGGAACCTTTGGGAAGCATCAGGCAAGAAAATCGCGACCCGTCTGTTCACCCCATTCTGCTCGACGGCAGGCCGTCACGGCCTGCGGATGAATTCGCTGCGCCTGAACGGGGTGAGTTTGATGATCCCGCCGCGAGCCTATTTCAACAGGTTGCCCAGGGGTAGCCGATCACAAGGCTTTTCGGCCGGTCAGAGCATCCAGCCCCAGA
>JAJYNF010000317.1 GCA_021786455.1 Acidobacteriota bacterium | reverse complement strand
TTGAACTTCTAGGAGTCAATAGCTTCGCGGAATTTAAGGAACATTTCGTGTTGACCGATGGCGTGCGGTGCCATGCCTCAGGACCTCATGTGCCCGAGCGCGCGATGCAGAATTGCCTTCAACACTTGCGGTCCGAACTTGAACTCTTCCCCAACCTCCGCGCGGTGGTGACCCTGGGAGAGGACGCTTACTTTTCAATTCAGCGTTTTCTCCTGGGCCGCAACCCTTCGAGCGTCTTGCCTTTCGAGGAAGCCTTGGGGTCGCGGGGCTGGACGGAGGAAAGGGTCAGCCTGTCGTTGCTGGGGGAACGTCCACTCCGCATTCTGCATTGCTACCATCCGACATTGGGTTACAAGCGCAGCCCTTCAATCGCGGCATTGCTTCGGGACTGAATCGGCGTAGAGTCCACTTACGGTTAGTTGGGCGGAAGGGGGCGGCGCAACAGGCGGCGAAGCAGATGCGGGGCGCGTCGCCGCCGCCGGACCGGCTTCTGGACGGTGGGCTGGGGGGCCGCAGGAGCTGGTGTCAGGGGCTTGGCGGGCGCGCGAGAAGCCGCGGATAACTCCTGTGCCAGCCGTTGGTACTGCTGCCGATAAAGGGAAATCTGGGGTGAGAGCTTCATGGCCTCCTGGTACTCGCCAAGCGCGGCATGGCGGTGCCCGGCGGCCTCGAGCGCCAACCCCAAGTTAAAGTGCCCGCTGGCCATCCGTGGGGATACTCGCAGCACGTCCCGGTATTGCTCCACGGCCAGTTGCCACTCGTGTTTCTGGAAGTATGCGGCAGCCAGGTTGCTGCGGGCCGCGGTGTAGTTTGGTTTCAGCCGCACGGCTTTCTGGTAATCGTCAATGGCCCCGTCCAGGTCACCTTTCATTTTCAGGGTAAGGCCAAGATTATTGTACGCTGCGGCGTAATGCGGATCGAGGTGGATCGCCTGCTGGTATTCTGCGATGGCGCCGGCTGTGTTTCCGAGGTCGCGCAGGGCGTTGCCTAAATTGTTATGGGGTTCCGCCCAATGGGGCGCCAAGGTAATCGTCCGGCGATACTGCTCGACAGCCTGGTGGAGATGGCCGTAAAGAGAAAGCGCGTTGCCCAGGTTGTTTCGCGCGGCCGGCCAGTTCGGCTTTAGCATGACCGCGATGCGAAACTGTTGGACCGAGGTGTGAAAAGCGCCGTCCAGCGCCAAGGCCAAGCCAAATTCGTTATGCACGGTGGCGCTTTGCGGGGCGAAATCCACCGCTTTGGCCAACTCGTTCAGGGCCAGGCCGATGTGTCCCTGGCGCCGTAAAGCGATGCCGAGGTCGAGATGGGCGAGCGCATCATCGGGGTTGAGACGCAGAGCCTCACGATACTCCGCCATCGCGCCGGCGAGATTATGGGCCCGGTCCAGCGCCCCGCCAAGCGCAACGTATGCCCTTGCCCAGTTTGGATTGGCTTGAATTGCCTGGCGGAACTTGGCAATTGCCGCTCCCGTTTGACCTTCCTGCTGTAAGGCAACACCTTCCTCCAAGAGAGCGTTAGCGCGGGCCTGGGCGGTGCCGAGCGGGGGCGGAGCGACGGCGCGCCCCGAGGATTGCCCGCGCCGCACCGCTGCCTGGGCGGTTGCGACCGTCGAGATCAAGAGACTCGCCAGCAGGACGGTCACGCCCGATGGAGCTCCACGGGAGCCGCGCGCCTCTATTGGCCTGGTCGTCCCGTTCGTTGACGGCGCCGGCCAGAGTCTAAGCGCGCGCCTCATGCGAGTTCCTTCTCCAGGGCTTCGCGCGCAGCTTGGGGGTTTGCCTGTCCGCCGGTGGCCTTCATGACCTGGCCGATAAACCAGCCGAGCGTCGCGGTCTTGCCTTTACGGTACTGTTCGGCCTGGCGCGGATTGGCGGCGACGATCTCGTGGACTACCTTCGCTATGTGTTCCTGGTCGGAGATCTGCCTCAGACCCTGTTCGGCAATGATGGCTGAGGCAGGCCGCCCGGCGCGGAACATCTCCGCGAGAACATCCTTGCCCATTCTCCCGGACAGGGTTCGGTCATCAATCATGCGGATGAGTTCCGCCAAATGGCCGGGTGAGACGGGAGACTCGGTGATTTCCCGGCCCGCCTCATTCAGCAGGTGGAGCAACTCGCTCAAAATCCAGTTGGCCGCGAGCTTGGGCTGATTTAAGTCGCGGGCGGTTGCCTCGAAGTAATCCGCGAGATCGCGGGAAGATGTGAGCTGGTCGGCGTCGAAAGCGGCAAGGTGATATTGCGCGATAAGCCGATCGCGGCGGGCATCCGGCAGTTCCGGCAGCGAGCCGCGCGCTTCTTCTTTCCACGCTTCCGAAATCTCCACAGGCAAGAGGTCCGGCTCGGGAAAGTAACGGTAGTCGTGCGCGAACTCCTTGGTTCGCATGCCGAAGGTTTTCTGCTCGCGGCTGTCCCAGAGCCGGGTTTGCTGGAAGATTTGTCCACCGCTTTCAAGAATTTGGGTCTGGCGCTCAATTTCATAAGCGAGAGCGCGTTCGAGGAACTTGAAAGAGTTTAGGTTTTTGACCTCCGTTTTGACGCCCAAGCCACTCGAACCGACCGGGCGAAGGCTGACGTTGGCGTCGCAGCGCAGGCTGCCCTCTTCCATGTTGCAATCGGAGACACCAAGGTACAGCATCAGAGTCTTGAGCCGCGTCAGGTAGTCGTAGGCTTCTTCGGGCGAGCGGAGGTCGGGTTCGCTAACAATTTCAATGAGGGGGACGCCGGCGCGATTCAGGTCTATGTAGGATTTCTCCTCCGAATCCGGAAAACCCTCGTGCAGAGACTTTCCGGCATCTTCCTCCAGGTGAACGCGCGTGGCCCCAATCTTCCGCCGCGCGCCGCTCAGTTCAAGCCATCCGTGCTCGGCCAGCGGCTCATCGTATTGCGAAATCTGGTAACCTTTGGGCAAATCCGGATAGAAATAATTCTTGCGGGCGAAGCGAGAGCGGGGATTGATGGCGCAGTGAAGCGCCAGAGCGGCCTTCATGGCCATGGTGACGGCCTCTCGATTCAGAACCGGCAGCGCGCCGGGAAGTCCCAAACAGACCGGACACGTGTTCGAGTTGGGCGGATCGCCAAACCGCGTGGAACAAGCGCAAAAAATTTTTGACTGGGTCTGAAGCTGAACGTGAACCTCAAGACCGATGACCGGCTCGTATTTCACCGCCGGTTCAGGTTTTTGAGAGGTCGTCACTGCCATCCGCGATGCGCGTCCTTTCGCAGGCAGCGAATTCACTCACTGCCTCGCTTTCCTTCAAATCATTATATACGCACAACCCTTGAGGTGCGACGGATGCCCACGGCACGTACGGCATCGAATCAAAACGCGCTCGTGCCTTGGCCCGCAAGGTTCGAGAAAAAATTCTGTTTGTCAAATTCCCTTGCCGAGTCAACAATAGCAAGGAGAATGAGGCAACGTCTATCGGTGATTTTTGCAGTCCTTATATGCGCTCGCCTTTTGGGCGCGAGCGGCAAGAGGGCGAGATTTAAGCCTTCCCCTTCTCCCCGGCCGCTGGCTTGGGCCTACGTGGGCGGGGGCGGCGTCAGGCTTTTGAAAAAGCCAGGCGACAGCAAAGCGGTGACCGGCCACCTCGGCCGAGGCGAGCTCGCCGAGGCGCTCGAACGCAAAACGAGGGGCGGGATCATCTGGGTCCGGGTTATGGCTCGCGATCCAGCGACCCTGCAAGAGCGCGTGGGCTGGGTAAAAGCCCGCACGATCGAAGAGATGCCGCCCGATCGCTTCCCGAATGACCGCGCTTGTTTGGATGCGATGGGCGGTCAATACCTTGATGATACGGTGGCGGCGCAGGCGGTCATGGTTCGGTACCTGGCTCGCCCGGCACGAGGAGGCATTTTGCTGGTTGCCTGGGTCGGCTCGCCGCTATTGGCGCACGTGCGGCTTCAATTATTTCGTCAGTCGGGCGGCAAATGGCTGGCTGGACCCTTTCTCGAATTTCCTTACGCCGGGATGAAAACGGCCATGGAGGATATGCAGATACGAAACCTTCGAGGCAGCGAGGGCGAATGTTTGATTTCAACCGAAGAAGCGCCTTCCGAACTCGGCGCCACGCTCCGGCAATTCGTCATTCGCCGGGTCAGCGCGCGGGGATTTCACACCCTATGGCGCGCTCCGCTGGAGCTGGCGAACTTCACCTCCTACCCCGCCCAAATCCATGCCCTTTCGCCCGCCGTGAAGAACATCGGCGCGCCGGGGACGAAGACTCAGGGGAACGTCGTCTTTATCGCGCGTCAGGGCGCATGGGTTCCCCGGTGGAAAGGGCGTGTGAACTTTTATGTCGTTGGGCGAAGCGCGCCCGTCCAATCGGTGACTATCGAGAAGGTTTGTCTTTGGAACGGGGCGCGTTTTGAGCCGCTCCAATAATGAGTCGGCGTGAATTCCCGGACGGACTTGCATTGCCGGAAGGTTTAGAGTTATCTTCTTTCAACTTAGGGGCACTCCGGGAGCCGGTAATATATCAGCCCGCCAAGTCCGGCCGGATTAGGAGGTCAGAAGATGAATTCGATTAACCGGCGTAGCTTTCTTGAAGCGACGGCATCCTCGCTGCTGTTGGAGCGATGGTTGGACGGAAGGGTACTCTTTGCCGCGCCGCCAGGGCGCGCCTTCCGCAACAACCCTTTTGGCACAGAACTCACGAGGCTAGAAGCCATGCGAGGAACGGCGGTCACCGGGTGGAAAACGCACCCAGACAATTTGCCGCATCCCGAAGCGCCGAACCTTGATGATTCAGACTGGCCGCTTTTTCATCCTCTAAAGCGAGGCGAGCGCCGCCCGTCCCTGCCGAACGGCATGGGGACGTGGTTTCGGAAGTGGGTCGTCATTCCGAAGACGATGGGAGGGTACAACATCGAGGGCCTGCCCGTGCGCCTGGACTTGCGAGTGTTCTTCGGCGGGCCGGGCTTGATGCGACTTTTCTCCAACGGTTCGCTCGTCGAAATGGCTTACCGCAACACTCAGCAGCCGGTTTTGCTGACCGAGAGCGCCGAACCGGGGCAGAAATTTTTGATGGCAGCGTACGCGCCGGGTCCGGCAGGCATTTTTGCGCGCCTCGACGTGGATTATCCGGTGAGCCGGTCGAATCCTCAGACCCTGCTGGAGGAGATTCTGGCGGTCCTGGCGGCATCGCGCGGATTCCCCGAGGGGGAAGCAGAGAGACAGTCGCAACTGACGAAGGCGGTCAAGGCCATTGATTTTGGCGCGCTGGATCGCGGCGATCAGAAAGCGTTTGATGACTCGCTGACCGCCGCGGACAGGGGGATGCAACCCTTGGCCGAGTGGATTCGGCAATTCACGATTCGCGCCGTCGGTAATTCCCACATTGATTTGGCCTGGCTGTGGCCCTGGGAAGAAGCTTTGGAAGTTGTGCGCGACACCTTCGGCACAGCGCTCGAGCTTATGGATGAATACCCCGGGTTCATTTACGCGCAATCCTCGGCGCAGGATTTCTTGTGGCTTGAAAAATATTATCCGCCGGAGTTTGAGGAGATACAGCGGCGGGTCAAAGATGGCCGATGGGAAATGGTGGGTGGCATGTGGTGCGAGCCGGACCTCAATATGCCTTGTGGTGAATCGCTGGTCCGCCAGCTCCTCACGGGCAAACGCTATTTCCAGCAAAAATTCGGCGTGGACGTGCGGATCGGCTGGAATCCCGATTCCTTCGGATATAGCTGGCAACTGGCGCAAATCTACAAGCGTTCCGGGGTGGATTATTTCGTCACCCAGAAGCTATCGTGGAATGACACGGTGCCGTATCCCTTCAAGCTTTTTCAGTGGGAGTCGCCCGATGGCAGCCGCGTGCTCACGTATTTTCCGCACGGTTACTCGAACGGAATCAGTCCCGTGCGGTGCTCCGAATACATCCGGGAAGACACGCCGTTGTGCTCGGGCTTCCGAGAGCAGATGCTGCTTTACGGGGTTGGAGATCACGGGGGCGGGCCAACCCGGGCGATGCTTGATGCCGCGGTGCGGTGGCAGAAATCTCCCCAGGCTGCTTTTCCGAACTTCAAATTCAGCACCTCCCAGGAGTTCTTCAACGACGTCGAGAGCCACCTTGAGAAGCTGAAACTCCCGGTCTGGAAAAGCGAACTCTACCTCGAATACCACCGGGGCACTTATACCACCCAGGCTGAGTCCAAGAAGCGAATGCGGGCCAGCGAGCGGTTGATGCTGGACACGGAAAAGTTCGCCTCTTTGGCGATGCTGGATGGCCGCGAGTACGAACAGCGCCGTTTCGAAGACTGCTGGCGCCGTGTCTGCTTCGATCAGTTCCATGACATGTTGGCCGGCTCCGGGATTCATATCAACTATGTGGATGAGGCAGAAAATCTGGAGTTCGTCCGCTTGGCCATGGAGCCCGTGCTGCGCAGCTCGCTCGAGCGCCAAGCAGAGCGGGCGGATACGCGCGGCCCTGGAGTGCCCGTCGTGGTGTTTAATCCTCTAAGCTGGACCCGCACCGACGTGACGGAAGCCGACGCGCAGTTTGCCGGGCCACTGGCCGACATTGAGGTGGTGGATGCGTCGGGCGAGCCCATGCCCTCGGCCGTGATCTCCCGCGACGACGGCCAATATACCGTCAAGGTCCGCTTTCTCGCTCGTGGCGTGCCGCCCCTCGGTTACAAAGTGTTTCATGTGGTTTCGACGCCTCATCCGGGCCCGTCGAGCACGACGCTGCGCGTCCGTGGCCTGACCCTGGAGAATGAGCACCTGCTCGTTGAACTGGACCCCGAAACCGGATGCATGACCCGACTGGTGAACAAGAAAGACGGCAAAAGCATTTTGCGGGCCGAGGGGAAAGGCAATCTTTTGGAAGTGTTTGTGGATAAGCCGCGCCGTTTTGACGCCTGGAATATCAACCTCGATTATGAAAAACACAAGACGGAGCTGCTGAAGGCCGATGAAGTGAAGCTGATTGAAAACACGCCGGTGCGCGCGGTCGTGCGAGTCAAGAAAAGCTATCAGAAGTCCTCGTTCGTTCAGGACATATGTCTCTACCCGGAGATTCCGCGCGCCGACGTTCACATGCACGTGGACTGGCACGAGCACAACATCATGCTCAAAGCGGCCTTCCCGCTCGATATCCGGCCGCTCAACGCGACGTATGAGATTCCTTACGGGACGATTGAGAGGCCGGCCATTCCTCATGTGCCGGGCAAGCCGCCGGTGCCCTTTACGGAGGCGACAGAAGTCCAAATTAAGCACTCTAAGTGGGACCCGCTGCTGGCGCAAGAGGCCGAATTTGAAGTTTGCGCGCAGCAATGGGGCGACCTTTCGGAAAACGGTCACGGCTTCAGCCTGCTGAGCCGTGACAAATTCGGATACGATACCGTGGAGCCAGGAACCATCCGGCTCACGCTGCTGCGTTCTCCCGAATCGCCCGAACCCAGCAAGAATCCGCATCACCTTTACGCCGACCAGGGTCCGCATGATTTCACCTACGCGGCTTATCCTCATGCGGGTGACTGGCGCGAAGCCTCAACCATGCAACGGGGATACGAACTGAACTATCACCTCCACTCTCTTGTGGTGACGCCGCACGAAGGCTCGCTTGCTGCCACGCATTCGTTCGCGCAGATAGAACCCGGCAATGTTATCGTGAGCGCCATCAAAAAAGCCGAGGACGACAACTCACTCATCTTTCGTTTCTATGAATTCAAGGGCCAACCCGTACAAGTTCGTTTGACGTTGCCGGAGAGCGCAAGCCGCGCGGCGCAGACCAACTTGATGGAGAAAGAGGAACATCCGGTGGCCCTCGAAGCCAACGGCAGGGAAATCTCCGCGCCGATCGGCGCCTACGAGATTAAGTCCATCAAGGTCACCTTTGCGAACGCCGCCGGCCGCACGCCTCCGCGCCGCGTGTGAATGGCCGCTTCGGTTATTTGCGGGAACCGGCAGGCGCCGTCTAGCGCCGCTGTGGTTTCATACCACAGCTTGGCTGGCCGCCTCATCAGGTTTTCCTTCGGCCGGGTTGCTGACGAGAGAGACTGCCGAAATGGCAGTGAACTCGCGTCGGGTCATAAGGGCTACCGTCCTCTCTCTGGCACTACGGATGCGTCGTCTTCAGGCCGCTGAAGTCCAGCCGGGTCGCCGTGGTGATGACGTCCGGAGCCAACGGCTTTTGGCGGAAGTTAAAGCAGTCCAGCATATCGTTGGCGTGGGCATCGCGTTCAGTGAGCGGCTTCAGGCCGTAACGCACCTCAATCAGTTTCAAGGGTGAAGTGAAGTCGAAATAGGTGTGGCAGATGAAGCTCGGTTTGGCGTAGGGCGAAATAATCAAGGCCGGCACACGCGGGCCGTAGCCATATTTGTCCACATGCGGCGGAGGAACGTTGTCGTAGAACCCGCCAAAATCATCCCAGGTCAGGATGACGACCGAATCTTTCCAGTAGTGGCTGCGCATGAGGGCGTTGATTAGGTGAGTGACGTGCCACATGCCCTGCACAGCATCAGCAGGAGGGTGTTCGCTATCTTCCATCGTCGGAACGATCCAGCAGACGGAGGGTAGCCGATGCTTCACGATGTCCCGATAATAGTCGCCGAGCGGAACCAAATGTGCCATCAACTTAGGATTCTTCTCGAAGGCGACAAAGCCCGGCATCGGGTTCCAAAGGCTGTGCTGGTGGGGATTGGTCTTCTGATCGTAATAGCGCCAGGAAATGTGAGCATTCTCCAAAAGCTGAGCCATGGTCGGAAAATTATAGACGCCGGGTTCGTTGGCCACGCCGGGCGGCGGATTGTTGACCATGCCGCCGGACTGAGCTGCCACGGTGTAAAGATGGTTCGGCTCGCTCGGGCCCATCAAGGAAGAGAAGAAGTAGTCGCAGAGCGTATAGCGCCGCGCGTAATCCCAATAATTTGGAATCTCGTGCCAGTCATAATACGACAGGGTGTTGAGCACCCAGGCGGGTGGCCGACCCTGAGGCGGGCCAGCGGCTCGCCTGCCGGCGGCTAGCTGGCCACCGCGCTGGGCCAGGTTGCGCAGGGCTTTTCGCCGCCATCGCATGAGCCGGCGTTGCTGGGGCGTCAGTGGCTTCGGAACGACCAACTGAGGATTGGGCTTCGGAACAGCCTTGTGGTCCCAATAATAGCGGAGCGCGCGTGGCCACTCGGCCCAAAGGAAGCCATCCATCTTGCCGCCATCATAGGCCGTATGCGCGGCTTGCCAGGAGTGGTTTAGGTCGTGGGGAAGCGCCGTCGCATGGAGATGAAACGGGACGACCTCCGGCCGGCCGCCGGGATAATACGGCAATTTAACGCCCTTGGGAATCCCATTCGCCCCAGGGTACGTTCCGAAGTAACGGTCGAAGGACTGGTTTTCCTGGATGATGTAGATGAAATGCTTGAGCGGGATTTTTCTCGGCTTAACCTTGTCGGCGCTATTCCTTGGGGCCGCGCGGCCGATCGTAACCCCTAGAAGCGCGACCCATCCCATCACGGCCGTTAAGATAGGCGTGACCCACGGAGCGACGTGGCGCATTTTCGTCATAGTCATTTCTCCTTCTCACGGGCTTCTGAGGCGGCGTAGCCGGCCTCGCTTGCCTTTAGGAACTTAGTCTTTATACCACGCCAAGCTGAATCTTGCTGCGCTCGAGCGCCGTATCGGCCGGAAGCCTTGTTAGGGAGCGCGTCGGATTCCAGCGGGTTGGCGTAGGGTTCACGATTCGTTATAATAAGAACTCGCTAGCGGCGGCAGAGCGGCCCTGTCCCGGCTCGTCGCCGGGCGTGAAAGCCTGCCATGCTGAAGCGTCTCCGCCCACTGTTCCCTTACCTTACCCGATACAAGAAGCGGTATGTAGTCGGGCTCGCGGCGCTCGTCATCACCCAATTGGTGGGAGTCACCATCCCGCTCATTGTGAAGGATGCGATTGATATCCTCAGCGAGAACGGGACCCGTGAACGCCTGCTCTTTTACGCCGGGCTTTTGCTGGCCGTGGCGCTGACGAAGGGTATTTTCCAGTACGCAATGCGTTGGATCCTGATCGGAATCTCGCGCGACGTGGAATACGATCTGCGCAACGATTTGGTTCGCCATCTGATGCGCCTGGAGCCGCGCTACTACACGGAGAATCGGACCGGCGATTTAATGTCCAAGATGACCAACGACCTGAGCGCGGTGCGGAACATGGTGGGGCCGGGGATTATGTATTCCGCCAACACCTTGGTGATGGGCGTGGCCACGGTGGCGCTGATGGTTCACATTGACCCACGCCTGACCCTCCTGTGTCTTCTGCCCTTGCCAATTGCTTCGCTGGCCGTGAAGTTTTTTGGGCAGAAGATTCACGCCCAGTTCGAGAAAGTGCAAGCCCTGCATTCCGAACTGGTGGAGCGAGCGCGCGAGAGTCTCGCCGGCGTGCGAGTGGTGCGCGCTTTCTGCCAGGAGGATGCGGAGATCGCCTCCTTCGACCGCATGAACCAGAGTTACGTGGACAGTAACCGGCAGCTCATTTGGATTCAAAGTTTTTTGTGGCCCGCGCTGGCGCTGCTGTTTGCGATTTCATTTCTGTTGATCATGGTGGCCGGGGGGCGCGACGTTCTGCGCGGCGAAATTTCCGTGGGCAGCTTTACCGCCTTCAATATTTACCTGATGTATCTGATTTGGCCGATTATCGCCCTGGGCTGGGTGACCAATATCGTGCAACGTGGCTTGGCGTCGCTCGGCAGGCTATGGACTATTTTCCGGGCCGAGCCGCAGATTGACGACCACGCGGCGCGGCCGGAGATTCTCCCGACCCTTCGCGGGGAGATCGAGTTCCGCCACTTGAATTTCAGTTACAACGGGAAGCTCATTTTGAAGGATATCAATCTTCATATTCCAGCCGGACGCACGGTGGCCATTGTAGGCGCGACGGGATCGGGCAAATCCACCTTCGTGAGCCTTATTCCGAGGCTTTACGACGCGCCGCCGGGCGCAATCCTGATTGACGGCGTTTCGATTCGCCAAATTCCTCTGGCCACGCTGCGACGGCACATCGGGTTCGTTTCGCAAGAGCCGTTTCTGTTTAGCGAGACCGTGAAGAATAACATTCGGTTTGGCGCTCCCGAGGCCGGCGAGGCGGAGGTCGTTCGGGCCGCAGAAATCTCCAATATTGTGGCGGAGATCCAGAGTTTTCCAAAAGGCTTCGATACCATGGTCGGCGAACGAGGATTGACGCTCTCCGGAGGCCAGAAGCAACGTGTGACCATCTCCCGCGCCGTGCTGCGGGACCCCCGGATTCTCATCCTTGACGACGCGCTCTCCAGCGTGGACACCGATACCGAGGAGAGAATCCTGAACCAGCTTACCGGAATCCTCGCCGGCCGTACGGCCATCTTGATTTCGCACCGCATCTCGACCATTCGAAATGCGGATGAGATTGTGGTCCTGGATCAGGGGACGATTGTGGAGCAAGGCTCGCACGAAGAGTTGCTCGCCTTGGGCGGCTATTACGCGGAACTTTATAACAAGCAGTTAATCGAGGAAGCGTTGGAGAAAGAAGCCTAGGGTTAATAGCCGCCGCGGCCAAAGGGACAAAGAAGCGCGATTGCAGAATGTCGGCTTTGGAATCTTATCTCCAGTTAATTTTGAGGTAATGGATGCCGGACGGGTTTCACGAAGAGGAAGTTCTCGGTAAGGCGTATGACGGGCGGCTGATGCGGCGACTGTTGAGTTACCTGCGCCCTTACCGGCGAACCGTCTTCTTCGCGCTGATTGCAATCTTTTTTTACGGGATTCTGCAAGCTGTCCCGCCTTACCTGCTGAAGATCGAGGTGGATCGGTATCTCGATCCCACTCACCGAAGCCCCATACCTCATTTCCTAGGCCGGCTTTTGAGCCCAAAACCGGCCGTTGGCATTGCCGAATTGGCGTTTGGGTTCTTTTTGCCGACCGTCCTTTTGACCTTCATCTTGCAGTTCGCCCAGACGCTGGCCATGCAGATGGTGGGGCAGAGGGTCATGTACGATTTGCGGAAGCAGATTTTCAGCCATCTTCAGCGCCTGGAGATGAGCTACTTTGACCGCAACCCGGTGGGCCGCATGGTTACGCGGGTCACCGCCGACGTGGACGTTCTGAATGATCTGTTCGCTTCCGGCGTGGTGGCCATCTTCGGAGATTTCTTCACGCTGCTGAGTATTTTAGCGGTCATGCTCAGTTTGAGCTGGAAATTGGCGCTCTTGACCTTCACCGTTTTGCCGCTCATTGCCCTGGTGACGGGAGCCTTTCGCAAGGCGGTGCGCGAGTCTTATCGGCGGATTCGCATCGCCATCGCGCGGATTAACGCTTATTTGCAGGAGCACATTACCGGCATGAGCGTCGTGCAGCTCTTCAATCATGAGGAGAAGAGCTTCGAGGAGTTCGAAAGAATTAACCGCAGCCACATGGAGGCTTTCAAAGACTCCATTATGGCTTATGGCCTTTTTTATCCCGCGGTGGAGTTTCTCGGCGTGCTGGCGATTGCTATCATCATTTATTACGGCGGCGGGATGGCGATGCTCGGAACGCTGACAGTGGGAACGGCCATTGCCTTCATTCAATACTCGCAGCGCTTTTTCCGCCCCATTCAAGACCTGAGCGACAAGTACAACATCTTGCAGTCGGCGATGGCCAGCTCGGAGCGCATTTTCAAACTTCTGGACACGCCCACCGGCATTCACGATCCGGTCCAGCCGCGGCCGCTCGCCTCGCCGCAAGGCCGCGTGGAGTTTCGCCAAGTCAGCTTTGCCTACCGCGATCCGCATCGCGTCATCGAAAACGTTTCCTTCACCATCGAGCCGGGCGAAACCGTCGCCGTGGTGGGGCATACCGGCGCGGGAAAAACCACCCTGACCAGCCTATTGCTGCGGTTTTACGATATCCAGGAGGGCCGGATTTTGTTTGATGGTGAAGATATTTCTCAGCTTCGTTTGCGCGACCTGCGAAGGAATTTTGCCGTCGTCTTGCAAGACCCTTTCTTGTTTTCCGGAACCATCGCCAGCAATATTCGCCTGGGAACAGAAACGATCACGGACGCGCAGGTGGGCGAAGCCGCGCGCCGTGTGAACCTCCTTGACTTCATTGAAAGCTTGCCCGAAGGCTTCGAAGAGCGGGTGCGCGAGCGAGGCGCGACGCTCTCGGTCGGACAAAAGCAGTTGATTGCCTTTGCCCGCGCCTTGGCCCATGATCCGCGCGTCCTGATTCTGGACGAGGCCACCTCGAGCGTGGATTCAGAAACCGAAAGCCAAATTCGAGAAGGGCTACGCGGGCTTTTGGAGAATCGAACCGCGCTCATTATCGCGCATCGCCTGTCAACCATCCAGAGCGCCTCCAAGATTATCGTGATGCACAAAGGCCATCTGAGAGAGATGGGAACCCATCAGGAGCTGCTGGCGCGGCGCGGCATCTACTACAAGCTGTATCAGCTCCAATACAAGGATCAGGAGCGGGCCTCGGTTTCGGTGGTTGCTCCGGCGCTCCAAGCGGACCCGGAACCCCAAAGCGCGAGCAGCTAGGGATGGGAAAAACCTGCCTCATGATGGTGGCCGGAGAGAGTTCGGGCGAGACTTACGGGGCCGCGATGGCGCGCGCGCTGCGGGCGCGCGACGGCGCGATGGAAATCTTCGGGTGTGGCGGCGAGGCGATGCGACAGGCGGGTGTCAACACGCTCGTGGACGCTCAAGAGATTGCCGTGATGGGCTTCAGCGAGGCGCTTGGGGGATTGTACCGCGCCTGGCGGAGCCTCGGGCGGCTGGCCGGGGCGGCAGCCGCCCGCCGGCCTAGCGGGGCCGTGCTGATTGATTCTCCCGATTTCAATCTTCGCTTGGCGAGCCGGCTGAAGCGATTGGGCGTGCCGGTCATCTACTTTGTCAGTCCCCAGGTGTGGGCATGGCGGAGCGGGCGGCTCGAACAGCTCAAGGCCACGATTCAAAAAATGCTCTGCATTTTCGATTTCGAGCAGGAAATTTACCAGCGGGCGGGCATTCCGGTCGAATTCGTCGGTCATCCGCTTGTGGACCTGGAGCCGGAAGGGTCTTCGCGGGAGGAGTTCCTGGCCGCCACGGGCTTGGACTCAGACACTCCGACGATAGCGATTCTGCCGGGAAGCCGCCGAAGCGAAATCGCCCACCATTGGCCGACGATGCTGGAGGCCATGCGGCAGGTGGCGTTGCGCCGTCGAGTTCAGTTCGTGATTTCTGTCGCGCGCCCGGAAAAGGCCGCGGAGATCAGGGCGCAAGTCCGACGGCGCCTCGGCGGGCAGGCCAGGGTCGGCATGGTGACCGGCGCGGCGCATGACGCTCTCGACCATTCGACCGTTGCGGTCGTGGCGAGTGGCACGGTGACCGTCGAGGCCGCACTGCGCGAGAGGCCCATGGTGGTTATCTACCGGGTTTCTCCCGTCACGGCTTGGCTGGCGCGGCGGTTGGTGAGGGTTCCGTTTTATAGTATGGTCAACTTGCTGGCTGGCCGAGAGGTTGTGCCGGAGCTGATTCAGGCTGACTTTACCCCCCAGAAGGTTGCGGAGCGGACCGAGTTTTTGCTCGACCACCCCGAATCGCGCGCGAACATGGTGGAAGGGTTGCGCGCCGTCAAACAGCGGTTAGGTCCGGGCGGGGCAATCGAACGGGCGGCTTCGGCGGTATGGCGGGAACTGGCTTTGGGCGGGGCATCCCCGTCCGCAGCCTGATGCATCCATCTTGTAGAACGTAGCTGAGGTGGAACGGCGTGGGCCTGCCCGTAGATGATAGGCTACATAAGGCTTAGGGACCGAGAGATGGCACAACAGGCGTCGTCAATGAGCCGGCAGCGGCGAAGCGGCACGGCAGCGAGGAGGGCAAGAAGGGCTCTCGCGGCGAGGCGGCGATGGGTGTTTGTATTGGCTGCGGCAGTTGCTCTGTCACGGGCAGGGTCACTGCGAGCGCAGAATGCCTCCAATTTTACCGTTCAGCGGTACACCATCAATGCCGAACTTTTTCCCGCCGCTCACATGCTCTCAGCCACCGCGCAGATTGGGTTCTTGCCGAACACGGACCTTTCGACCGCTGGTTTTCAATTGAACAGCGCGCTCGGAGTTGAGAAAGTGACCGACGCCTCCGGTCAATCCCTCCCATTCCAACGGAATGGTTTGAGCTTCGAGGTGAACTTTCCCTCTCCCTTACCCGCCGACCAGCCTGCGAGCATTAGCGTGGCCTATCGGGGGACGCTAAACTCAGCGGCAGGAAGTCCATATGAAGGGGTGCAACTCGCCTCGGTATCCAGCCACGGAACCTACTTGCTCTACGATGCGGATTGGTTCCCGGTGCGTCCTCCCGGGCTGGACCGTTTTGCCGCGACGCTCCACATCACCGTCCCGGATGACGAAACGGTGATTGCCTCGGGCATGGCTGCGGCGCCCGTGGAAGAGACCGGCACCAAGATGTACACCTTCGCTTATGCTCAGGATTCATTTCCGGGGACCGTGTTGGCGGGCAAGTACGCGGCGCGCCCCTCCGTTGAGAGCAACGGAAACATCACGGTTTACACTTTTAGTCCGGAAGAAAAACTGGCCAAGAGTTATGGCGACGAGGCGGTCAGGATACTGAGCTTTTTCTCGGATAAATTCGGTTCGCTGCCCAACGGCCGTTTGGATGTGGTCGAGATTCCGAATGGCACGGCGGGAGGATACGCGGCTCCCGGTGTGGTTGCGGTGGCCCAGCGAGGGTTTACAAATCCTGTGGATACGCGCCTTCTGGCGCTCGAAATCGCGCGCCAGTGGTGGCCCTGCCTAGTAAGCCCGGCCACGCCGGCCGATGCCTTTCTCGATGACGGGTTGGCCACGTATTCAGCCGCGCTTTACGTCCAGGCCTCGGAAGGCCAGGCGGCGTTTGAGCATTTGATGCACCAGACGGAAATCGGTGCTCTGACCCATGAAGAAGTGGCGCCCATCAGCGAGGCAGGCAGTTTAGAGGACTTCACGCCAGAGTACCACTCGGTTGTCTATCAGAAGGGGGCGATGGTCTTCCACATGCTCCGAGGGGTGATGGGCGACGCCGCATTTTTCAAAACACTGCAAATGATGACGCAGCAAGACGCCTGGAAAACGATTACCACGGCTGGCTTCCAAAGCCTGGCGGAAGCGGCAAGCCACCAGCAATTAACTTACTTTTTCGCGCAGTGGGTGAGCTCGACGGGCGTGCCGCAGTTTACCGATTCCTGGGACATCTATCGCGTGGGCAATCACTATCAGGCGGTGGGAACGATTCATCAGGATTTGGATATTTTTCGCATGCCGGTGGAGATTCGCGTGTATTCGGAAGGCCGTCCGCCTATAGATACACGCATTGAGATGGAAGGAACGCGAGCCAACTTTGCCGTCAACACGCTGACCCGTCCGACCAATATCCTGATTGACCCGGAGAGCCAAATCCTGAAGATGGATAATCACCTTAAAGTGGAAGTGGCAATTGCCCGGGGCGACCAGCTTCGCGAGGAACAGGCTTACCTGGAGGCTATCAAGCAGTACCGCAAGGTGACGGAAATTGACAAAAACAACTCCTTGGCACACTACCGCATGGGGCAAATTTATTTTCTTTTGCGGAATTACAACGCTGCGGCCGACGAGATGCGCGCCGCGCTCAATGGCGACCGCGAGCCGAATTGGATTCCTGTCTGGGCGCATTTGACTCTGGGCGAAATTTTTGACACGACCGGTCAGCGCGACCGCGCCATCAACGAATATCAAAAAGCCCTCCAAACCCACAACAACGCCCAAGGGGCCCTCGATCTGGCAAATCGTTACATTCAGAAGCCCTACACTCAGCCTCCCAGCAACGGGTAAAGCTAGTCCTCACCCGCGGCCGGATGAGGATTAAAAAAAAGCAATGAACACGGAGAGCTCGGGGCCGCCGGTTCCCGGAGAGAGCGCATTTTGGCGCGGAGGGTCATGGTCGGCGCCACGGCTTGGCATATCGCAGGCCGGTAAGGGGCGCCGCCTCGACTCCCCGACGCTGGATGAGCACCTTGTATGTAGATCCCATCCCCGCGGGGTTGAGAAGTCGCTTGAGCTTCAGGCGCGCCTGAAGCTTTTCCTTTTCCGACATCCCTCGGTCGTAGAGGTCGGCGAATTGATTGGCCTCGCCAAGGGACATTAAAAACCTCTCCTGGGTCGTGAAACCGGCCAGTTCCAGGCCCGCCTGCTTTCCGGCCTCGATCAACGCGCTGAAGTTGACGTGTGCGGTCAGGTCCTGCTCGCCGGGAACGTCATAAAAGTTTTCCGTGGCGAAGTGGCTGCGGTAGGCAAGCAGTGTGCCGCGCCGGCGCGCTGAGGAATACAGATTTTCCGCCCGGTCTCCGTAATCCACGGTCAGAATGAAGCCTCGCAAGAGTTTTTCGCTGAGCTTCTGCGCAAAAACACTCATGGTTCGGGAAACTTCCATCCGCTGCCCATCTTCCAACAAGTGAGCGTAAGGAGCAACGGCGGCGGCTATGGTCGAGTCGCTGATGGGCCCGGGCTTTTCCCGTAGTTCGTTTTGAACGGCCTCGACATAGATTTCCTTAAGTCGTCCGTCGAGACGAACAATCACGGCGACCGGCAAGGCGTCGAGCAGCTCATTCGAGAAAAAACAACCCGTTATGGGCGTCATCGCTTCGAGGGATGGCAAGAAACGCGCCCGCCCGGTCAAGCCCGATTCCACCAACCGCTGGCAAATCCGCCCGCGTACGCGCGGCGAAGGTTCAACCGCAATGTATTCGAGTCTCTGGTCGAAATCGGTGAGAACGGGCCGGGTCCAATCCAGAAAATCAACGGCGAATAAACCCCGCCCAGCTCCCAACTCGGCCACGGTAAACTGATCTGGGCGACCCATGACGTCCCACATCTCGGCCACCTGCCGCGCAATAAGCCGCGCGAAGACCGGGTGCAAGTCGGAGGCGGTGAAATAGTCGCCGCGAGCGCCGGTGCGCTCCTTGCCACTCATGTAATAACCCAGTTCGGGATGGTAAAGGCAAAACTCCATGTAGCGCTCAAAAGTGATGGGTCCCTGGCGGTGAAGGGTTTCGAGCAGGAACGACTTGAGCGGTGTGGGTTTCAAATCGGGTGTGTCAACGGTCGGGAGGTCACGCGCTTCCAGAACTCGGCTGGGCCGCGTCGGTTGCTTTCTCAGGCTGATGCGTTCCCTTGCCCGGGCGCGAGACGCCGATAAGTATCTTCGAAGATTTTGAGTGTGGCGGCGTCAAACAGCATGAAACGGATCTCCTCAAGGCGGCTGCCACCGGCCACGTGTTTTAAGACTTCCTGAATCATAATCTCCGCGCACGGTTGCGGCGGAAACCCTCCAATCCCGGTGCCGATAGCTGGAAAGGCCACGCTCCTGAGATGTTTTTCTTCGGCGCGAATCAAGCTGTGCCGGGTGGCCTGGCGCAAGGATTCCGCTGTCACTCGCGCTCCAAGTCTCATCCCGGCGGCGTGGATGACGTATCGGGCTTTGAGCTTGCCGCCAGAAGTTACTGCCGCTTCGCCGAGAGGAATCGGCCCGATTGGGTCGCATTCTTTTTGGATGGACGGTCCGCCCTTGCGACGGATTGCGCCGGCGACGCCTCCGCCGAGCAGAAGGTCCGTGTTGGCGGCGTTGACGATGGCGTCTGCCGTTGCCTCGGTAAGATCGCCTTGGCTGAAGGAAATTCTTGCTGTCATAGAGATGCGGTCACCCTATCGCGAGGCGCTTGGCGGATAAGGCCAGGTCTCCGAGCTGCCGCGCACTGGAAAAGTTCGGCCGGCCGGGCTCTGGCCTTAGCCGGACTTCGTCGCTTGACGGCACTTCTCGAGAAACGTTTGGAAAATCTTCAGTTGTTCCTCCCGATTCGTCATTTCTTCAGGATGCCATTGGACGGCCATGAGAAACGGGTAATCGTCGGCGGTTTCGATGGCTTCCGGCAAGCCGTCCTCGGAATAGGCAGTGACTTTCAGCCCGTGTCCGACCCGTCTGATGGCCTGATGATGCAGGCTGTTCACCCGACACCGGCCGGTAAAAATCTTTGCCAACCTTGAGTCCGGTTCCGTGACGGTTACCGAATGCGTCGCGAGGGCACGGCTGCCGGTCTGCCGGTGCTCGATGCCGAGATGTTCGGAAGGGACAAAATCGCTCTTCAGATCCTGGTAGAGCGATCCACCGAATTTGACGTTAACCATCTGGGCGCCACGGCAGATTCCCAAAACCGGACGACGACCTTCTAAAGATC
>JAJYNF010000015.1 GCA_021786455.1 Acidobacteriota bacterium | reverse complement strand
AAGCCCGCCGGCGCGCGGTGTAAGGGTCGTGTGCAAGTGCCGGAATCTGGTTTAGAATGAAACAAGCAAACCTGTCGGGGCGTAGCGCAGCCTGGTAGCGCACCTGCCTTGGGCGCAGGGGGTCGGGCGTTCAAATCGCCCCGCCCCGACCAATAGAATCAAGCACATACGGCCATTTCCGGCTGCCTTCAAAACCCCGCTGTAGATAATTTTGTAGCTAAGAGATCCTCCGAGTTCTCGCAGACGAGAGAATCTTTAGGTCCCGCTGACGATAGAATCAAGTGAGATGTCGGGGCGTGGCGCAGCCTGGCAGCGCGCTTGCCTTGGGCGCAAGAGGTCGCAGGTTCGAATCCTGCCGCCCCGACCAATACTTGCACGATTCCGGTGCGGTCCACTAATACCCATACATCTGCTGGCGCTTCTTGAATGCGTCGCGACTGCCTTCCAAGATCGTGCAGGTCAAATCCTTCGTGGTCGTGTTGTCAATGGAACCCCGGCCTCGAATCACGGACTTTTCGCTGCTCGCCCGAAGGGGGATGATGAGCTCCGCGTCGCCTAGCACGGCAATGTTCGCGTTATGCGTGACCACGATGACCTGTCGGCATTCCTTGACGCGGCGCAGGCTTCGCACGAAGGTCTTGTAGATAAACTCGCTATCCAGGTTATCCTCTGGCTGGTCAATGACCAGCGGTTCATTGCTCTTTGAAAAGAGCAGGACCGAGAGGAGTACCGACTGCTGCTGGCCCAGGGAAAGCTTGGAGAAATCCCGGCGGAGGTACTGCTTCTTGCCGTCAGGGCCTTCAACCTCCTTGGTCACAATAATCTCCGGGCGGTCCTCAAATCGGCAACGCTCAATCGAATGCCGGACGGATTCCTGGTTCAGCGTCGTGATGATCGCCCGGGCGTCGGTCAGGTTGAACACCGAATTGCCGTCGCGGTCTTTGATGTCGGTGAAGGCTTTGGCCTCGCCCTTGGCAACGGCCTCAAGCAGCCGGAAGGCTGGCACCTGCGACGCAATCAAAGCGGCTTTCGGAACCTGGGATGTCCGCCAGCTCATCGCGTCTCTGATGATGTTCTCCAAGTCCCGCGAGAGCGTAGCCTCGTGGAACCGGACCGTCACAGAGTAATCGACGATGGTTGAATTCAGATTGGCGTTGAGCTGGCGGGCAAACGCGCTGCGCGTGACCGCCATCTTGGATTTCACCTGCCGCCTTTGCTGGACGAGCTGCCTCCGGCTGTCCAAGACTTTGGTGAGCAGGCCTTGTTTCGCCGTCAGGTCAGCCACTTTAGACGTGTAGTCCGTAACGTCCTTCGCAATTTTTCGAATATAGGCGAGGTCGAGCTTAATGCCCTTGCTTTCCAGGTCGCGGCGGATGGCATCGATTTGGCCCTGGACCTCGACCTCGCGCGCGTTCCACTGCTTCAGTTCTTGATTGGCCGCCTCAATCGTCTCCCGCGATGCCGTTTGAACGTCGGCGGACAGCGCCTTGATCTTCTGGACATAGCCGTCGATGAGGTTCTTGACCCGCGCAAATTCCTCCTGCCCGACGACGAGTTGCGAGCCGTCGAGCCCGGCCACGAGGTCGGCTAAGCTCGTGTCCGACAGCGCCTCACGGTGGGTTTCAAAGAGGGCATTGAGCTGGTCAATCAGCTCCTTTTTGAACTTCCGGCCGCGCGCGAGCTTCTCTTCGAGATCGACAACGGAAGCGGCGTCCTTTTCCTTCAGGGCCTTCAGCTGCGCCTCGGCATTGAGCTTGGCTTTGCGTATGTCGGGCAGAGCGTTAACCTCCAGCCGCAAGCGCTCAATCTGCGTTTGGTTCGCGAGCAACTGCTCGCACAAGGATTCGTCTTCAGACCGGAGCGGAGCGAGCTCAACAAAGCCGTCGAGGAATTCCAGCAAAACCGAAGGGTCCTTGTCGCAATGTTGAATGGTTTCCGCCGTTTCCCCTTGACCGTAGCTCTCGATGAAAACCCCGGTGATGCCATTGGCCGGATCACTCTGGTTGACCACGGGGTAGAACTTGCTTTTGCCGAACACGTGTTCCCGGCTGGAGGGGTCGCGGTAGAGCAGGTGGATCTGGTCCGGCCAGACGTCGCTGTCCAAGAGTCCCTCGCGGGCGGAGTTGCCGGAGGCGGCCCGCAGCGATTCCAGCAAGGTGGACTTACCAGTTCCGCGCCCGCCGATGATGCAGGTCAGGTTGCGGCTGAAGCGGACAAGCTGCCCGTCGAGAAACCCGCCTTGCAGTCGCATGCCGACAAAGTGCGGGATGTCAGCAGGGATAAGGTCTTCGATTCGCACGCGGGCGGCCGGATCGAGCAACGCGACCTTGAGCGCATCGAAAGTGGGTGTGTCCATCTTCACGCGGGTCAGCTTCCGCGCCCCGTTCGCGTTTTTCCCGAGCCCGGCAAGGCTATGGGCATCCGAGCCCATAATCCGGGGCAGCTCATAGCCTTCGTCCTCGCCGTGGCGCCTGGACCGAACGCCGTGCAGCCGTCGCCGGTCCGGGTTGTCATCCCGCTCGCTATACCACGTGGCTACCGAAGCGGTGGAGATTTCCAGGCCGAGAAGATTGAGGTTCGTGATGACAGCTTCCTTGAAAGCGTCAAAACGCGGCAACATGGCCTCAAGCCCGGTTGCCAGGTCAACATGTGCGGCGACACCGAAGCCGCCGTGCTCGCCGATGAGGTTCAGGCACTGCTCCATGGTTTGTGAACAGGTCTTTCGGTCATCCGAAATGGTCAGCCGCCCGTAAAATCGCTCTAAATCCCTGACGGTCGGCGCGTAGGCCAGGAGGTGCCCCTGCGGGGTTGAGAGCTCGACGCCCGGAACAACCAGAAGGCTCCGACCTTCTGCGGCCCTGAGTGCGCTTTCCACATTCCGGATCTCGTTGTGGTCGGTGATACTGATGATCCCGAGGTTCTCCGCCTGCGCCGCGTTCACAATAGCCTCCGGAGTCATCGAGGCATCACTCACGTCGTACGAGCCGCGTTCGCCGAAGGAGTGAATGTGCAAGTCGGCGCGCACAAACTCAGCCCCCCGGGACAGCGATTCAATTTCTCTGCGAAACTTCTCCATGGCTGTTCATCAACCGAAAGCTAGAGGTCTGCCGGTCTTCAGACGATATCATCTCCGCTTTCGGAGAAAGTTGCCCCGTCCGGCGTTAGGATCGGTTATCAGGTCCCATAGACCCCATTTAATTCCCTACAAGTATAACCCCATCAATGAGATGCGTAAAGGCAACCGGGTGTGGTTATCTGCTTTTGGGCGGTGATTGAAATTGCAGGGGGAGCGCATCGCTGAAGGCGATGGTCTTGACAAGAAAGTCCTTCAATGTCATAGTTCAAGGTCCGGAGCCCTCCGGATAACGGTCCTCTTCTCCCCCCACAATCCCAACACACGGATTGACCCGAACGCGATGGTCTGCATCG
>JAJYNF010000103.1 GCA_021786455.1 Acidobacteriota bacterium | reverse complement strand
TCGGAAGGAATCGAGTAGAGCGCCTGGAGCAGCAGCGCCTTCAGCAGCGCTTCGGGCGGAATGCCTGGACGCCCGGTTTCGCTGTAGGCGTCGTCGAACGCGCGCTCCATCCCTTTAAGCACTTCGTCGGCCCGCCGCTTGATGGCGCGCAACGGATGATTTTTCGGCAGCCGCTCTTCGGTGTTGGCAACCAAAAACATCGGGTTCTGCAATTTGGTATTTCCGCGCACGAAGTTCTCCTGTTTTCCAGAAATTCGCCGCCAATATCGCGGCGTTCGAGCTTCGTGCGTACTCACGCGCATTCAAGGTTCCAAATGGCCGGTTTTGCAGCGCCCTGCTAGATCATCCGGCAAACAATTTCGCCACCGTTACCATCGGAAGAAACAAGCGTTTTGGTGTCCTAAACAACTCGATGAAGCCATAATTCTTGTAGAACCCTCATAAGGGCTCCGCTCCTGGGTACAACATTGGGTACAGCTAGAACGGCGGACCTCGTTTGCAAGCGACACCAAATCAATGGGATAGGCTTTTTCAAAGATTGGTTGCAAACCAGGTGCTCTCCCAACTGAGCTACAGGCCCCAAACAGCGCGACTGCTCTCCTTCAAGGCATCATGTAAAAGCTCGCGGAAAACGATGTTACGCAGAGTGTCCGACTTTCACGCCAAGGTCCGAGGGGCCGCATCGCGCGATCACAGGTCGCTTAAGTCCTCACCCGAGGGATGAGCCATCGCAACTTGCTCGTTCGTCTATCCTCCCGGGATTTGGTTTATCATGGGTGTGGGCTACTTCGGCGTGTGCGTACTCGACATGGTGTCTTCGCGGGGCGCAATTTTCACGGCTTACGCAGCAATCTCCGCGCCATAACAAAGACAAGTTGGTGAAATGGGATGCCTAATCGCTGGCGAGGTTGACGAGGCGTTTGCCTCGCCTCGCGCTTGCCGAAATGGGAATCCTGCATGGCTGGAGCCTACCGTTGCCCAACCGCGTGAAAATCTATTCTGGCGGGTCGGCAAAGATACGCGCGCGCTCATACGCGGTCTCGAGGGATGGGGAAGCGCGCGTTACTCCTCTTCCTCTTCTTTGGCGTGGCCCGCGGATCGAGCTGCGGCAACGATTTTGTCCGCGATGGGCTGGGGAACGACGTCGTAGTGAGAAAACTCCATCGTATAGCTGCCTCGGCCCTGAGTCATGGAGGTAAGGTCGGAGGCATAAGCCAGCATTTCGGCCAGCGGCACTTGAGCCTTGATGACCGTGGAGCCGCTCCGGGGCTCCATGCCCTGGATTCGCCCTCGCCGGCCGTTCAGGTTACCCATGATGTCGCCGGAATAGTTTTCAGGGACGGTGATTTCGACATCCATTATAGGCTCAAGGAGGCAAGGCTTGGCTTGCTCCATGCAGGCCTTGAAAGCTTTCGCGCCGGCCAGCTTAAAAGCGATCTCGGAAGAGTCCACATCGTGATAGGAGCCGTCGTAAAGGGTTACCCGAAAGTCCGCCACTGGATAGCCGGCCAAATAGCCCTTGGCCGCAGCATCCACGATCCCTTTTTCAACGGCCGGAATAAAATTCTTGGGAATGGCGCCGCCAAAGATGTCGTTAACGAACTCGAAGCCTGCTCCCCGCGCCAGGGGCTCCATCCTGATTTTGCAGTCGCCGTATTGTCCGTGGCCGCCGGTTTGCTTCTTATGTTTGCCCTGGGCCTCCGCTTTGGCGCGGACGGTTTCCCGATAAGGAATCTTGGGTGATTTGAGCGTCACCTCCACGCCATAACGCCGCTTGAGCCGCGAGACGGCCACTTCCACATGCTGCTGCCCGGAGCCCGAAAGAAGAAATTCCTTTGTTTGCGGATCACGCGCGAAGCGCAAAAGGAGGTCTTCTTCAAGCATTCGGTGAATGGCCGAAGAGAGCTTATCTTCGTCACCGCGGCTCTTCGGCTCGATGGCAAAAGAGATTGCAGGCTCGGGAAGTTTTGGCTTGGGATAGACAATGGGTGCCGCCTTATCACCCAGGGTGTCTCCGGTGAGAGTTTCTTTGAGCTTGGCCACGGCGCCGATGTCTCCGGCTCGTAATTCCGCGACCGGAATCTGCGTTTTACCCTGAACCACGGCAATATGCGAAAAGCGTTCGCTGGCACCGCGATTAAAATTCACCAGGTTTGCTTCGTTTCTTAGAACCCCGGACATCACCTTGAAATAGCTCACTCGACCGGCGAACGGGTCAGCCACCGTCTTGAATACATAAGCCGAGACAGGAGCGTCACCCAAGAGCTTCCGCGCCACTTTCTGCCCGCCTTCCCGGTCCTTGCCCTCCACATCGCCCCGAGCGAGCGGCGAAGGGAAATAATCAGCTACCAAGTTCAGGATGCTTTCGGTTCCGATGTTGGTTAGCCCCGATGCCGGGACCACCGGCGTGAGACGTTGTTCAAGAATCGCTTGTTGCAGGCCGGGTATCAGGTCTTCTACAGGAATCGTCCCCCGGTCAAAGAATTCTTCCAGGAGCTTGTTATTTCCCTCAGCCACCATTTCCACCAAAGCCTCATGGGCTTGGGCCGCCGTAGATTCGATCTCAGAAGGGATTTCAGCATCTTTAGCTTTACCAGAGCCGTTCGGCTCGTAGAGGGCGGCGCGCATTCGGACCAAGTCCACCCAACCACGAAAACTCCGCTCCTCACCAATGGGCAACGCCACCGGGACGACGGAGCGGCCGAATCCCCTGGTCAGCGCCTCCAGTACCCGCTCGAAGCTGGCGCGGTCCCGGTCCATTTGATTGATGACGACGGCTTTGGGCAAACGGTGGGCGCTCGCAAAGGCCCAAGTCTTCTCGGTCTGAACTTCGATGCCGGCGACCGCGTGGACGAGCAACAAGGCCGCGTCGGCCGCTACCAGCGAAGCTTCTGTTTCGTGGAGGAACAAGTTGAAGCCGGGCGTGTCCAGCCAGTTGATTTTCACCTTTCCCCACTCGGCACATGCCAGGCCAACGCTGATCGAAAACCCACGCTCAATTTCTTCTTCGTCAAAATCAGTGACCGATGTCCCTTCGTCCACCTTCCCGAATCGGCTCACCATCCCTGCCGCGTAGAGCAACGATGACACCAATTGGGTCTTACCGGTGTCTGCATGGCCGATGAGCGCGACGTTGCGAATATTCTCCGTGTCGTAAATTTTCACTCGTTCACCCTCGCAAGTTCATGCTGTGTTCTTCAGAGAAGATTCTGCTCGCCATGGCAAAAGCGCATCCTAGCACAGGTAAGGTGCCGCCTCAATGACCAGAGAGAAGGTGAGAAGCGCCGGCCATCAGAGTCTGCGGTGGACAGCGGGTCGGATGCGGTGCCGCGCCCGGGAGTCTTACCGTTCAGGGCAGCGCGCCGCCGCGTTTGGACGTTTGATGCTACTGACCTTTGGGGTGAAGGTCGGTGGTTGGGTCTTCTTCTTGGCCCGACCGGGCACTGGGGCGTGGGGTTCAAGTGAAGCGC
>JAJYNF010000152.1 GCA_021786455.1 Acidobacteriota bacterium | reverse complement strand
TACGGCTGGGGAGGCGGAAAGTACATCATCTTCTGCTTGCATGCGTTATAAATAGCGTCGAAGAGGGCTGTGGCCCCTCCCGCCTGAAGCGAACGGATCGCGCTCGCCAGGCGCCCGAGATCATCCGTGTAATTCTGAATCACCTGTGCCTCCGCGTCGAATCCCACGACGAAGGCCTCGTCTTTATTCGGGCGAAGGACCTGTTGGAGAAAATCAATGGCGGCTTCCTTTTCAAAATGCAGCCGCTCTCGCACGCTGTTGCTGGTATCTATCAAAATGCCGATGCGTAACGGCAGATTGGTTTCACGGCTGAAAAAACTGATCGTTTGAGGCTTCCCATCCTCGTAAACCCGAAAGTCGTTTCGGTGAAGATCGGTGACCAACTGATGGTGTTTGTTGGTGACGGTGAACAGGACGTTGACCAGATTGGAGTAAACGTGAATTTTGGTAGGCGCGTTTTGCGGCGTGCGCGCTTTGGTGCCTTCCCGCGATTGCGGATTTTGCCCCTGAAGCGGAACCGTAAGCGCCGCGATGCCGAACGCTACAGCCAGAAGTCTTTTCATCTTTTCGTCTCTTGCTGCTTCATCCGTTGAAGCAGCAGAGCGGCCTCCCCGCATCTCAAGGACAGTCCGCCTTGGCGTCGGCTGCCACGGGCGCTCTTCTGCTCTCCCCCGTTACCTCTCCCTCCAAAGGGTGGGATGCGATTGTGCGCTGGGTGGTTTCGCGTCGCGCGAGGAGCCGTTTTAATCGGCGAGGGACGGCTTCTCGCCGCTCCACCTGCCCGCTTTCGTAGCTGAACTCCACGACGCCGGCCGCCTCTAAACTCTGCGTGATTAAGCCTTCGATATCCAGACGGGCCTCCGCGCGGATCAAGTCTTCCGCCTTGGCGAAAATGATCGGTGAGCGCGGCAAAAACCGCGGGCAGCAATCCTCGAACGGTTGGCACGAAATAGAATAGGTTCCAATGCGGCGCGCCCAGCGGAGAACCTCTTCCTTATCATCGCCGGCCAGCGGACGATACACCGGAAGATCCATGCCGGAATCCACGGCGGCTAGGTTGTGGAGTGTCTGTGAAGCTACTTGCGAAACGCTATCCCCGGTAACCAAACCCAGCGCCATTTCCGCCCGCGCGACTTCGCGGGCCATTCGCGCCATCAAGCGCCGGTAAAGGAGCACACGGTAACTTTCCGGGGCATGAGCGACAATCTGCCGCTGCGCCAGATCAAAAGGGATCAGGTAGAGCCGGGACGTGAATTGCCAAGGAGTCAAGGCGCGCACGATTTCCTCAGCCACCTGAACCGACGATCCGCGCGACGGGCTGGGCGTGGCGTGAAAGTGAAGGAAGATACTGTGCGCTCCGCGTCGCATCATCTTATAGGCTGCGACCGCTGAATCGAAGCCTCCGGAAAGCAGGGTAACCACACGGCCAGCGGTCGCAGCGGGTAAGCCGCCCGCGCCGGAAATGCGGTCCACGTAAACGAAGCCGCGTCCGGGAATCACTTCCACCCAACAGGTAATTTCGGGCTCCGACAAATTGACCCGAACCCGCTCGGAGCGGGCTTGAAGCGCATTCAGAATTTCCCTGCCCATCTCGCGCTCGAGTTGCATGGAGTTCCAGCCAAAATCCGAAGCGGCAATTTTGGCGCGCACGGCAAAGCTACGCGGGCTTTTTTCAATCATCAGCTCCCGCGCCGCGCGAATCAGTTCGCCTAAGTCAGCGCCAACCTCAAGCGCCATTCCGATATACGCAATCCCGAACACGCGGCCCAGACGTTCCAGCATTTGCGGCCCGGCGGCTTCATCCTGCGGCGAGAGGATCAGCCGTTCCCAGACATGCTCGAGCGACTTGACCGGCAGACCTTGGAGCTCGCGCTTGACCGCAGTTACCAGACGGCTGAGGAAATAGCGGCGATTCCCGCCCTTCAACCAAATTTCGTGGTAGTGGAGAATTAGAACCCGATTCATGTCAACAGCCGCGACCTACGCAAGAATATGAATATAATGATGCCGGCCCCAGCGGTCTAGAGCACACCCGGGACGAAACGACGCCGGAATAAAATTCCCAAGCAGAATTTTAACACCAGCGCGCCCGTCGGCGGCATTTTGCGTGTACAATCACTTACCAGTCGCCATGAAAACTTATCGAATTGCCTTGATTCCCGGCGATGGCATTGGGAAAGAAGTGATTCCCCAAGCCGCGCGGGTGCTCACGGCCGCGGCGCAGGAATTCCGCATGGTATTTGAGCCTTTGGAGTGGGGATGCGAATATTATCTCCGCACGGGCCGCATGATGCCCGAAGACGGGCTGGACCGGCTTCGGGATCTCGACGCCATTCTGCTCGGCGCGATTGGACATCCCAGCGTGCCCGACCATATCTCGCTGCGCGAGCTGCTGCTGCGCATCCGCTTCGGCTTCGACTTGTACGTCAACCTGCGCCCGATTGAAGTTCTGCCGGGACTCGAGCCTCCGCTTCGCCGCAAAACGGCAGCGGACATCCACATGCTCTTTATCCGAGAGAACTCCGAGGGAGAATATTGCGGATTGGGCGGACGGTTCAAGCCCGGAACACCGGATGAATTTGCCGTCCAGCACGCCATCTTTACCCGCAAAGGCGTCGAGCGCGTCCTTCGCTATGCCTTCGAGCAGGCGCGCCGGCGTCCACGCCGGCGCCTGGCAAGCGCCACCAAATCGAATGCCCTGAATTACAGCATGGTGTTGTGGGACGAAATTTTGAGGGAAGTGGGGCGCGATTATCCCGAGGTTGCCGTAAGCAACTATCACGTGGACGCGCTCGCGGCGCGCATGGTCACTCACCCGGAAAGCTTGGATGTCGTCGTCGCGTCCAATCTGTTCGCCGACATTCTGACCGATCTCGGAGGTGCGCTGCAGGGCAGTCTGGGGCTTGCGGCCAGCGCCAACTTGAACCCCACCGAGCGATTGGGCCCGCCGATGTTCGAGCCGGTGCACGGCAGCGCGCCCGATATCGAAGGCCGAGGCATTGCCAACCCGATCGCTGCCATCTGGACTGCCGCGCTGATGATGGAGCATTTGGGCGAGCCTCACAGCGCCGAGCGTATCATGAACGCCCTGCGCGCCGTCACTGCTGAAGGCCGCGTGCGCACGCCCGACCTTGGCGGAGGAAACACCACGGGTGAATTTACCGACGCGGTCATTGCCAAGACGGCTTAGCCCCCTTCCATTCGCGGTAATACTTTTCAAGGCGCGCGGCAAATGCCGCGGCGGTTTCTCCGGGCTCTGGCCGAAAGATTTCTCCGATGGTCAAGCTCGCTCGTCCACGAGCAGGATGTCGCTTGGAGGGCGGCCAGATTTCGTAAAGGCCGTCAATTCGCAAGGCGACGACGGGCAATTGGAGCCGCTCGGCCATCACGCCGACTCCGGGCCGGAACCGTCGCAACTGACCATCCACTGTCCGCTCGCCTTCGGGAAAAATCAGCGTGCAATAACCGCGTTCAGCCAGCCATCCAGCGCGGCGCAGCGCTTCCTGAGCGCGCGCCGGCTGTTCACTGATCAGATAGCCGTTAAAA